>JAMFRU010000015.1 GCA_026224875.1 Acidocella sp. | reverse complement strand
GCGCCCAAAGCTCCTTCTTCTGCGCCGCCGATAAACCAGGCCGACCAGTACGTGCCATAACAACCTCCAAAGAACATCATGAAATCAATCATGTTGCGCTCATCAGTTGAACCCACCGGAGCTTTTTGAAAAAAGGGACACTACTCCGCGCGCTCGAACCAGTGGCGCGCGCTTCGCAGACCAAAAACTTCTATAAATTAAGCGGCAGCCAACGCTAGCCGCGCCATCTCCAGCGCGCCTTCGCGCGTTTTAGCAGCACCCACAAACCGGCGCAGATGCACGAACACGGCATCGGCCACACCGCTCTCGGCCGCCAGCTCCGCATTTTGCAGCCCGGCCCAATTTTCCGGCAGCGGCAGGCGCTGCGCGAAGGAGCCGGGTTCCGGCGGCACGGTATCAATCATCCAATTGCCGTTGGAGGCCGGCGAAATGGTGAACAGCACCGGCAGATCATGGTGGAACACCACATTCTTCCACGGCATGCCCCGCTCCAGCACTAAAACCCGTGGGTCAACGGCTTTACCATGCGCGGCGAGAATTATACTTTCGGCCTCATGCCGGGCACGCATCCCCTCCACCCGCCGGCGCAGCACACCCTCCACCAGCGATGCCGCTTCCTGGAACGCGTCATCCCCAGCGGTCGGCCCGTTCGAGGCCGCATCGTCCCAGGTCGGGTTACAATCCTCAACCAGCCTTGCCAAGCCCAGACTATCGCGCACCACCGGCCCCTCGGCCGAAATCCCGTTATCCAGCTCGTCTATGCGCTTGACCATGCCGGCATCGAGCTCGGCCGCAATCGCCCCGGCAAACGCCGCCGACCCCGAGGGTTGCAGCAAGGCTGCCACGGCGCGCTCGCCATACACCTGCCAGATCAACCCAGCCGAGGAAAACGGCGTAATGCCATCATCGCGCAACGGCGCGCCGCGCTGGTGGTGGTCGAACCGGCTGGCGGCCTGGTCGAAAACCCCGCCGACATCCCAGACGATATCCGCCGCCTCAATCAACTCCGCCTTGCGCGTGCGCACAAAATTGTGGTCGGCGCCGGGGGCCGCCAAGGCCAGCGCCTGGCGCAGCACGACATAGGCGAACACCTCATCGCAGTGGAATTTCCCGCTATGGGTGGCAAGCGTCAGGGGGGCGGTATCGGTCAAAACTGGGGCATCCATTCGTAAAGCCATTGCGCAGAGGCCCTACGACAGGCCGGTGCGCCCGTCCATAAGCCCCAGTGTCACAAAACTGCCGTTTGCTTATCCGCGCGTCAGCTGAAACACGGTTTCCTGTCTTTTCAGGAGCAAACACGAATGGCCGCGAACACGATAAAACATGTCTCCTTTCCAGGCCGCCTGCTCATGCTGGGCTGCGGCAGTATCGGCCAGGGCGTGCTGCCGCTGCTCCTGCGGCATATCGACATGCCATTGGAAAACATCTCCATCCTCACCTCAGACACCCGCGGCAGCGCCGTCGCGGCGCAATTCGGCATCGCCGAGGAAATCCTGCCCATCACGCGGGAAAACTACATCGACGAGCTGACAATGCGCCTTGCCCCCGGCGATTTCCTGCTCAACCTGTCCGTCGATATCTCCTCGGTGGCGCTGGTAAAACTCTGCCGCACGCTGGGTGTGCTCTATCTAGACACCTGCGTGGAGCCCTGGGCCGGCGGTTATACCGACCTCTCGCTCACCCCCTCGCAGCGCTCCAACTACGCACTGCGCGAAACCGCGCTGGCGCTGATGGATGACGCCAGCGCACCAACCGCCGTGGTCGCCCACGGCGCCAATCCCGGGCTGGTCTCGCATTTCGTCAAACAGGCGCTGCTTAACCTCGCGCGCGACACCAGCGTGGAAACGCAAGCACCCGCAACCCGCACCGGCTGGGGCGAACTGGCGCGGAACCTCGGCGTAAAAGTCATCCACATCGCCGAGCGTGACACGCAAATCGCCAATATCCCCAAACAGCGCGGCGAGTTCGTCAACACCTGGTCCATCGACGGCTTCATCGGCGAAGGCTGCCAGCCCGCCGAACTTGGCTGGGGCACGCATGAAACCACTTTGCCGGCGGACGGCGCGCATCACGAATCCGGCTGCGACGCCGCGATCTACCTGCAACGTCCCGGCGCCTCAACGCGCGTCCGCACCTGGACGCCCATGGAAGGCCCATTCCACGGCTTCCTCATCACCCATAACGAGGCCATCTCCATCGCCGATTATTTCACGCTCCGGGCAGACAATACCGTAACCTACCGCCCGACCGTGCACTACGCCTACCACCCGTGCGACGACGCCGTGCTCTCCATCCACGAACTCGCCGGCAAAAACTGGGAAGCGCAAAAAACCCAGCGCCTGATGCAGCATGAAATCATCAGCGGCGTGGACGAACTCGGCGTGCTGCTGATGGGCCACGCCAAAGGCGCCTATTGGTACGGCTCGCAACTCTCCATCGACGACGCCCGCGCCCTATGCCCGCACAACAACGCCACCAGCCTGCAAGTAACCGCAGCGGTGCTGGGCGGCGTAATCTGGGCGATGGAAAATCCGCGCGCCGGCGTAGTGGAAGCCGACCACATCAACCACGCCCGCGTGCTGGAAATTGCCCTACCCTATCTCGGCACAATGGCCGGCGAATATTCCAACTGGACCCCGCTATTAGAACGCGGCGTACTGTTCGCCGAAGACGTAGACACCGACCCCTGGCAATTCAAAAACTTCCGCGTGGTTTGAGGGCGGGGGTGTTCCACGGAAAAGGCTGGGGCTCTGCCCTGGCCTGTTCCGTGGAACACCCCCAGCCTTCAGCCCCAAACCAGCGGCAGGTTGCGGATTGAGAGCAGGCCCGGGAATACTGTTGTGTCCGCGCCCGGCTTTACGCGGAATTCCGGAATGCGCTTGAACCATTCTTCCAGCAGCAGCCGCAGTTCGCGCCGCGCGAGATGCGCGCCCAGGCAGGCATGTACACCGCCCACGAAGGTGAAGTGCCGGTTGCCTTTGCGGGTGGGGTCGAACACGCGCGGGTTTTCGAACCGGGCGGGATCGAAATTGCCGGCCGGGTTGAGGCAGGAGAAGCTGTCCCCCGCTTTGATCTGCACCCCGTGCCACTCGAAATCTTTCACGGCCGAGCGCGCGGAGCTGAGGATCGGCTGGGTGCGCAAAAACTCCTCGACCGCGCCGTTGATCAGCGAGGGGTCGGCGCGCAACTGGCGCTGGATATCCGGCTGCAGCGCCATGCGGCGGAACATCTGGGCGATGGTCGCTGCCACGGTATCCAGCCCGCCCAGCCAGAGGAACCAGACCATGCCGATCTTCTCTTCCTCGGTTGGCGACCGGCCCTGGATTTTACCGTTAACGATCGAGGAGACCAGAAACTCGTCCGGGTTCTTCTCTTTCTCGGCCATGAAGCCGCGCAGGAACGCCAGCACGCCGCTCAACGCTCCCTGCATCTTCTCGATATTGCCGGAATGCAGAATATCCCATTCCCAATCAAGAAACTGCTCGAACATCGGCGGCGGAAAGCCCATCAGACTCATGAAAATACGCACCGGATACACGCGGGCAAAATCCCAGGCCATGTCCACCTCGCCTTTGGCTTTAGCGGCCTCGATCATCTCCACCACCACCGCGCGGATACCCGGCTCCAGGTCGCGCGAAATGCGTGCCGGCGAGAAATACGGCACCAGATACATGCGGTATTTGCTGTGTTCCGGCGGGTCCACACCAAGCGGGATCGAGCGGAAACTCTCGCCGATCAGCCGCTGGAATTCCGCGGCACCTTTGTTCGAGAAATACTCGTTATCGGTATAGATGCGGTCGATATCCTCGTAATGGGTGGCCACCCAATTGCCCTTGCCCATGCCGGAGACAGCAGCCATGCCGTTCTGCGCCGGCACATTATACAGCAGCCGCGGAATTTCCGGCCCGGCCAGCCATTCGAACGGCTCATACGGATCAACCAGATCATTCGGCACCCCGCCCATGGCAAACGACAGATCGACGATCCGGTCCTTCGGCACATGCGCCGGCGCGTCGTAATCCACGCGGATCTGGTCGAGTGTAAGCTGCTCCGGCATTCGTTTTCTCCCGCGCCCGCAGCTTGGGCGGGCGTTCTTGGTTGGATTTGCGGTCAATCTACCGAAGCCGGACCATGGCGGCCAGCCATAAACCCATCACACCGGCGATACCGTGTTCCCGGCCGAACGCCTTGAGACCGTTTCAGAAGCCGCTCTGGGGCGGGCTCTTACGGGCTCAGCGATCCGCTAATAATCCGCTCCGCCTCAACGAACAATTCCGGCGGCACCTGGCGCCCCGACGCAGCAACATTCTCATCGATCTGCTCCGGACGTGATGCCCCGATAATCGCGGCACCTACGTTGGGTTCACGCAGCACCCAAGCCAGTGCGAACTGCGCGATTGTGAGATCGACCTGTGCCGCGAGGGGTTTCAGCGCCTGCACCGCCGCCAGCACCTTGGGCTCCAGCCATTGTTGGCGGAATGCCCCCTTCATACTGTCATTCGCGGCACGGCTATCCGCCGGCACGGCAGCGCCAGGCAAATATTTGCCCGTCAACACCCCCTGCCCCAATGGCGACCAGACAATCTGCGAAATCCCCGATTTGGCGCAGAGCGGGATAACCGCCTGCTCGGGTGCCCGGTGCAAAAGCGAGTATTGCGGCTGGCTGGAGACAAATTTCGTTATGCCCGGCAGCGTACCCGGCAGCGCCAAAGCCGCCTCGATCTTATCCGCCGGCCATTCGGAGAAGCCGATATGCCGTGCCTTGCCGGCGCGCACGATCTCGCTCAGCGCCGTCATCGTCTCTTCCAGCGGCGTCGCGTCGTCATAGCGGTGGCATTGGTACAGATCGACATAATCAACCCGCAGCCGCGTCAGCGAGGCGTCGATCTGCTTATGGATCTGCGCCCGCGACAGGCCGCGGTCGGTCTCGCTCATCGGGAAAAAGAGTTTGGTCGCAAGCACATAGCTCTCGCGTGCGATCCCGGAGAGCGCCTCGCCCAACACCGTTTCCGCAACCCCGCGGCCATAGACATTCGCCGTGTCGATCAGCGTGATACCGCAATCGAGGGCGCGGTGGACACAGGCGATCGCCTGGTCCTTCTGCACGCCACCGGAGGTGGTGAGCCAGGAGCCGAACGCGATTTCCGAAATTGTAACGCCACTGTCACCCAGTTTGCGATATTTCATGACTTTCCTTAACCCCCACGGTGATCCGTTCCTGCTGGCAAAGCGATAACCCGGCCGGCTTTGTAGTTTTGTACCAGGAGACATTGCCCCGGGCCAATAGGACACCCGCCAACCCACGCCGCGCCTTATCCCCGTTTGACAACAGGAACTTGATGATCGTCTACCGCGGACCAATATTCCTATACACGGCAGCGGCCTATGATCGCCGTTGCTTTAGTTTGCCCGCCTCAGTTCGCCGCACAGTGAAAGACCAAGCCCATGCCCGAAGCCGCGGACATTGTGTTCCTGTTCGACGTGGACAACACGCTGCTGGATAACGACCGCGTCCAGGCCGATCTGGGTAAGCATCTGCTCGATAGTTATGGAACCGAGGTTCGCGACCGCTTCTGGGCGATCTTCGAACAGCTACGCGCGGAACTTGGTTATGCCGATTATCTCGGTACATTGGAGCGTTACCGGCTCGAAGCCATGCACCACCCCAAACTGCTGCGCATTGCCAACTGGCTGATCGACTACAATTTTCGCGAGCGCCTCTACCCCAATGCCATCGAAGTGGTGAAAGCCGCGCAGAAAGTTGGTGTGACTGCCATATTGTCAGACGGGGATGCCGTGTTCCAGCCGCGCAAAATTGAAAAATCAGGTCTATGGCCGGTCTTCGGCGAGAACGTGCTGATCTACATCCACAAGGAGTTGGAACTGGTGGATGTGGAGACGCATTTCCCGGCACGGCGCTATGTGATGATCGACGACAAGCTGCGCATCCTGGATGCCATCAAGCGCGTCTGGGGCGACCGCGTAACAACCGTGTTCCCCCGGCAAGGCCATTACGCCACGGATCCAAAACAATTGGCGGCATATCCCCCTGCCGATTTTACGGTCGAACATGTCGGCGATCTACTGAAATACGATCTTGCCGCCCTGGCCAACCGTAGATGACGCCCCTCAATTCTCTCAAACTCCAATTCAGAAGATATGGACCATGAACGACACAGTACCAAAACCCTATAATTTTCCCCATTATGATCGTACCGAACTGCTGGCTGATCAGGCCGTGCATGCCGTCGGCATTCTCGGCGCTTTGGGCGGTGTGGCCTGGCTGATTTCGCGGATACCCCCACAGGCGGGCGCTAAACTTACCACGTCCATACTCATCTACGGTTTCGGCCTGCTCTGCATGTTAACGGCTTCGGCCCTCTATAATTCGGCGCATACCGGGCGCATCAAAGCCAGATTCCGCCGGCTGGATCATGCCATGATTTTCGTGATGATCGCCGCCAGCTACACACCATTTGCGCTGATTGCTTTTCCAGATTTTTCCGGCCATCTGCTGCTCGGCATTATCTGGTTCCTGGCGGTTGCCGGCATCATGCTCAAAACATTTTTCACCCCGCGCACCAACTATCTTTCCGTCGGATTATACATCGCCATGGGCTGGGTCATCCTCGGGTTTCTGCCAATTTTAATTTCCTCCGTGAGCGAAACCACTTTGCTGCTGCTGGCATCTGGCGGCATCGTCTACTCGCTCGGCGCGCTCATTCATGCCTGGGGCGGTGTCCGGTTTCACAATGCCATCTGGCATGTCATGGTGCTATGTGGTGCGGGCCTGCAGTTTGGCGCGATCGCCCAGCTTGTGTAAGAGACCGTTTCAGAAGCCGCTCTGGCGGCCCGGAGGCGGAGGCAATGCGATAAATTGCTGCGCGCTCGACATTACGAACATGAACAAGTAGAGTTAACCGTTCATCTGTTTGTATTTGGGGAACCCAACGCCCCCACAGGACCAAAACTTCGCAGGCACCGCCCCAGACCTGCCAAACGATGCCGATACGCTTTGTGCCCGTGAGCCCATAACCACGCCCGGCACCATCCAGCCGCACGGCGCCCTGCTGGTGCTGGACCCAGCCGAAAACTTCAAAATCGCCGTCGTCAGCGCCAATGCGCATAGGTATTTCCCCGCTTTCGCCGTGGCGGAAAATCTCTTCGGCCATGATGTGGCGGAATTGTTCGGCCCCGCATTCGACGAAGAAATGCGCCAGCGGCTGCGCGTTTTCCGTCTGCGCGGTGTCACCCCTGGAAATTCACTTTGCAGCTTCCGGGTGCCGAGGCGCTGAATATTGCTGTGCATGAGCATGCTGGGCTGGTGCCGGCCAAGTTCACACACCACCGGGAGGTGGCGAACCCGCTCCTCACCGGCCGCCAGCTAGAGGAAGCCCTCCGCGGTTTAAACGGAACCCGAAACGATTTGGCGGAACTCGCCAGACGCACCGCCGCCGGCATTCGTGCCATGACAGGCTCTGTGCTGGCGCAGCTGCGCGAGGCCACCAGACCAGCGCATCAGCAACTCGCAGCCACGCGGATCTGCTCGATGGACGGCTGAGGCTGCAGGATTACATAAAAATCCTCGGCAAATTTTATGGGTTTTGGCGCGCCTGGCAGCCGCTCGCCGGGCGCCTCATGGATGACGCTGCATTCACCCGCCCGCGCCAGCGTCTGCACCTGCTGACCAATGACCTGACAACACTCGGCATGACGGCGGAGGCCATCGACGCCCTCCCCGCCTGCCCCATGCCGATTCTATGTCATGGAAGGCTCAACGCTCGGTGGCCACGTCATCGAAAAAAACCAGCTCGCGCGGCTGGGACTGGCGCGGGAGTCAGGCGGCAGTTATTTCGCCGGCTATGGCGACCAGACCGGGCTGATGTGGCGCGATTTCCTCGCCCGGCTAGACGCGGCGCCCTTCACCGATGCCGGCGAAATCAACCTCGGCGCAACCGCGACTTTCGCCTGCCTGACATCCTGGTTCGCCGGCACAAACTGACGGAGATCAAGCCGCACGCGCGCTTGCGATGAGCTCATGAATAAAATGAAGTTTCTGGATCACGGCATTGGATAACACGAACGGGTAGAGATCTTTTTCGCCCATGCTCCGGTTGAGATTATTCATCGTCAGCGTCAGCGGCAGCCAGGCCGACATCAGCTGCTCCACGGAATCCGCCCTGTAGGGGCTGAATTCAATATCCGAATGCATACCCTCATCCTTGCTCACCTTGGGGTGGATATGCAGGCCAAACGCCACCGCCGTTTCCAGCGTATCGACGATGTGCAGATAATGCGCCCAGCTTTCCGCAAAGTCTTCCCAAGGATGCGATGTGGCATAGGTGCTGATAAAATTCTCCTGCCAATTGGCCGGCGCGCCATTCTCGTAATGCTGCTTGAGCGCCTCCGCGTAATCGATGCTTTCATCTCCGAATATTTCGCGGCACGCGTCGATTTTACCCGCATCCCGGACCAGAACGTCCCAGAAATAATGTCCGACCTCGTGGCGGAAATGCCCCAGCAACGTGCGGTAAGGTTCATGCATATCAGCCCGCATCTTCGCGCGCTTCGCATCATCCGCTTCGTTCAAATTAATGACGATAATACCTTCGTCATGGCCGGTCAGAATTTTCGTCACCGCATTTTCTTGAGCTAGAAAATCAAACACCAGCCCATGCGCCGGATTCTGCACGCGCGTCTGCAACGGCAGGCGAAACGCCATAAGGCTGTAAAACAGCCGGTGTTTGGCAATTTCCATATCCCGCCAATGCTCAAGATTATGCCCTTGAGCAAGGTCCGGGATCATGCGGTTGTGCTGACACGCCAGACAGAAAGGGTCCTCCTGGTCAACATCGATCATCCAGTTGCACGCATCCGGCGTGGCGTTTTCGCAGAACCGTAATCGCGGTCTATCCGGCGCCAGCGCCACGTACGCGCCGCCATCAGGCTCCACGGCACTCAGTATGCCAGCAACCGGCAAATAGCCCAGAGCATGGCCACACGCTCCACAAAAACGGTTCTCGAAATAGATCGGCGCGCTGCACGCCTGGCATTGGAAAATTTTCATATTCCGTAACCCTCCCGCCAAACGCAGGAACGGGCCAGCCACCCGAAGAGATCAGCCATGATAATGTCTTCCAATGAGTAACATGAAGCACTCACCTGGTGATCAGCATGGCGAAAATATAGGCCGAAGCCGCAACGATTGCCCGCCATCGTATCCCCTGCGTCCGAAATAACGAGGATTTAACATGACAGACAATTAAAAATACAGCAACCGCACCCGCCTCGGCATCACAGTAAGGACCAACAGCAACGGAGAGAGGGGCAAGGATGGCGGCCATATCATCGCGACGCGTTCGAGAGGGCCTACCGCACCCCATCGGTGCGGTATGGGATGGCAAAGGCGTCAATTTCGCGCTCTTCTCCGCCCATGCCACAAAAGTGGAGTTATGCCTCTTCGACACCTCCGGCGAGATTGAGACCGACCGTATCGAATTACCAGAATACACGGATCAGATCTTCCATGGCTGGATCGAAGGCATTGGCCCCGGCGATGCCTACGGCTACCGCGTGCACGGCCCCTACGAACCGGATGCCGGGCACCGCTTCAACCCCAACAAGCTGCTGCTGGACCCCTACGCCCGCGCGCATACCGGCGAGCTGAAATGGGACCCCGCCTGCTATGGTTATACCATCGGCTCAGCGGACGAGGACCTGAGTTTCGACGAACGCGACAGCGCGAAATTCATGCCCAAATGCGTGGTGGTCGATCCCGGTTTCGATTGGAAAGGCGAGCCCAACCGCCATCCCGTCGCCTGGGATCGTACCATATTCTACGAAACCCATGTCAAAGGCTTCACCAAGCTGCACCCAGGTGTCCCTGAGAATTTGCGCGGCACCTACGCCGGGCTCGGCCAGGCCGAGGTTATACGGCACATCAAAGACCTAGGTGTAACCTCGGTCGAGCTTCTGCCGATCCATAGTTTTATCAATGATTCCCATCTGCTGGAAAACAAGCTCACCAATTACTGGGGCTATAACACCATCGGCTTTTTCGCGCCGGACCCGAGATACGCCGCGGACCGCGCCAATTCTCTTCGTGAGTTCAAGGAAATGGTCGCCCGCTTTCACGATGCCGGCCTCGAAGTCATTCTGGATGTGGTGTACAACCACACAGCCGAAGGTAACGAACGCGGTGCGACCCTGTCCTTCAAGGGAATCGACAACGCCTCCTACTACCGGCTCATGCCCGACAACCCGCGTTTCTACATTAACGACACCGGCACAGGAAATACCGTCAATCTAAGCCACCCCCGGGTGATCCAGATGGTCACCGATAGTCTGCGCTATTGGGTTACGGAAACACATGTCGATGGTTTTCGGTTCGACCTTGGAACCATATTGGCGCGCGAGCCCAATGGCTTCGACAACCAGAGCGGTTTTTTGAAAGCCTGCTCGCAGGATCCCGTTCTCGGCTTCGTCAAACTCGTGGCCGAACCATGGGATTGCGGCCCCGGCGGCTACCAGGTAGGCGGCTTCCCCCCAGGCTGGGCCGAGTGGAATGATAAATACCGCGACCAGACGCGCGAGTTCTGGAAAGGCGATGGCGCCGCGGCAACAATGGCATCACGCATGTGCGCCTCGGCGGATTTGTTCAATAGCCAGGGGCGCCGTCCATGGGCCTGCGTGAACTTCGTTACGGCACATGATGGTTTCACTCTGAACGATTGGGCGAGCTACAACGAAAAACATAACGAGGCGAATAACGAAGACAATAACGACGGCAGCTCCAATAATCAGTCCTGGAATTGCGGCGCGGAAGGCCCCACCGACGACCCTGAGATTAACGAGCTGCGCGCACGCCAAATCCGCAACATGCTGGCAACTTTGCTGCTCTCTCAAGGCACACCCATGCTGCTCGCCGGCGATGAATTCGGGCGTACGCAGGACGGCAACAACAATGCCTATTGCCAGGACAGCGCTATAAGCTGGGTGAATTGGGACATTCGGGAGAAAGGCCAGGAGCTTATCCGGTTCGTGCAAAAGCTGACGAAACTGCGGCGCGATTTTCCGATTTTACGCCGCAGCCGGTTTTTAACCGGCGATGAAGACAAGGAACTCGAAGTCAGGGACCTCACCTGGATCAACGCCAACGGCAACCCGATGGCCGATGAGGATTGGGCCGATGAAGAAATGCGCTGCTTTGGCATGATGATCGATGGCCGGGCGCAGGCAACCGGGATAAAACAGCGCGGCGCCGATACCAGCGTTCTCCTGATATTGAACGCCCATCACGACCTAGTGCAATTTACCCTGCCCCATAACGTCGATGCGGCAGGCTGGAAGCTATTGTTCGACACCAACGCTCCGGAGGCCGACACAAGGGAGCAATTCTCTACCGGCGATACCTATGACGTAACCGCGAGGTCCTTCGTCGCGTTCGAGCTTGAGACAAACACGGCGGCATAAGGGCAGCGACCTCGATGGCGGATTCCACACATGACCCGGGGCATTTTTCGTGGAATGCTGAGTGAATGTCCATCTCCGGTTGACATGGAGCGTAGAAAGCTTGCGCCACGGAAAACTGGCGTCATCCATTTACGCTGGAGCAAGCAGGGGAAATACCAGATTAAGCTCGCGCGAGCCTACGTGTACACGCTAAAATGTTTCGTCAGTGGAAGAATCGTCGATCACCAACAACTCGACTTCGTATTGCGCCCCCAAGGATGACGGAATTCGAGACAAAACGTTATTGACCACCGCACGATCGTTGATTTGTGATCCGCGAAATCTTAGGTTCATTCGGCATAAAGCTTGGATATATGTGCAGATCGACAAGAAAATCGACCGATTTGATCAATCTTAAATGCTCCCCCAATCATTCAGGAACGCGGCGAATGAGAAAAATAGGGTATAAAAAGGCCAGCTCCCGTCTTTATGTTGAGCGATCTGCGTTTCGCCGCAGATCGTCCAATGTGCGGGCGACGCCTTCCGAGAAAGATACGATTGGCGTCCACCCCAGGACCTTGTGTGCCCGTTCGATCGAAAGAACGCTTACAGGGATGTCGATGGAGCGCGATGCTGTACGAGTAACATTCAGCTTGTGGCCTAGCTGGGCTTCCAATTCAACCACGATATCATTCAGACTGATGCCGACACCGCTGCCGACATTGAAAGTAAATTCGTCACTACGCGGCGCGGCAGCCAGCATCACAAGGCATTGTGCAACATCGGTAACATAGACGTAGTCGCGCACGACCTCACCAGTTCCCCATATCGTAATGGGCAGCCCATTGAGAGCCCGATGAATGAAGGTGGTGGCGGCACCTTGCCCATGTGACAAGTTTTGACCTGCTCCGAAAGGATTGGCAATTCGCGCGATACGGCAGTCGAGACCGTGCATCGCACGGTAAAGACTCATATAGACTTCCGCAGCCGCTTTTCCAGCGCCGTACGCATTTATGGGGGCGATCGGATGATCTTCTGGAACGGGCGTTTTATTCAGTTTGCCATACACGGTGCCCCCGGAAGACGAGAATATCAAGCGGCCGGCACCACGGCGGTGCAGCGCGTTGAGCAGGTCAATCGTGGCACCGACATTTGTCAACAAATCGCCGCCAGGATTTGCATTGGCACTCGCCGGCAGCGAACCCCAGGCATAGTGGTGCACCACGTCTATTTCAGCGATCAGTGTGTCCCAGTCCGCTGAACCTAACTCAGTAAACTGCCAGCTGATTTTCGCTGCAAGGTCAGCGGGGACCTCCTGGATCATTGGCCTGCGGCAGGCAAGCAGGACATCGTGTCCGTCCCGTGCAAGCTGCAAAGCAACATGGCGGCCAATAAACCCGCCGCCGCCTAAAATCAGATGACGTTCGCTCAATTGCCGATACCTCGAATTAGTTTGATAGGCGCGACTTGGCACACGAAAGACCATCGAGCAATCGCTCAAACCTCTCGGGTTGTAAAATTTCAATGCGCAGCAAGAGCTCCGCATTCTGACAACAATTTATTTAGAACCTATAGCCTGCCCTCGCCGCTATCAGGCAGATTGTACCGTCCACTCGAAACCCAGCAGGGCAGAGATAGCCAAACGCCGCGTGCGAACACTTCAATGAGTTTGCCGTCAGGGGTGGCAGGAAACATCCGTTCTAACCCGTTCTTTCTCACCACATGACACCCGGAACATGTGCAACAGCGTGAGAAAGCCCGGCTTGCTTATTAGCCGTAATCAGCAAACGCTCGAATGCCCTGCTGAGGTCGTCGCCATTCTCGCAGATATCCACTTCCACATTCATTTCACCCAGCTCGGCCAATTGTGCTAAAACAGGCGCTCGTACCCAGAACATGCCTTCTTGCGGATAATCACCCTCTTCGAGCTTCCAGCCAGGAGAGCAATGAGACGAAATGAGACTGGCCAAATGGCCGCGGATCGCGTCGTTCCAGATTGCGACTTGTGGCATTGCGGGAAATACAAGACCAAGCGCCGGTGTTTGAGCAAACGCATCGATCGTCAAATCACGCATCGGGTGTCTCCCACCGAGCAGGGTTTCCCATTGGAAATCCTGCCGGGCCGGTTGCCCGTTACTGGCGTAGGCATATACATGCCCGATCACGTCGTAATGGGTCAGTTCCTCTGCAAGCGAATGAAGTATGCTGGTAGAATTGCCCGGCAAAACCCGAACATCGAGTGAGCCCAAATTGTAGGTTTTCAGGGCACGAGAAATATGTTTTGCATTGTTTTCAGAACCGGTAGTGACGAGTAAGTCGCAGGCAAGGGTATTGGACGATAGCCTGGTGAGTAGTCGGTCTACCGAAGAATCGTCGGGGAGATGTATGTGTAAAACAACTCGCAAATCCCCCCCAAAAAACATTGATGGTTTTGAAGGCGGATGAAGCACACGGGATTGCCAGGGACCTGGCGGAGAACCGGAACGTATAAACGCCGCATAAGCGTCCTCGCCGGACGACAGGCCGCCAGGATGCCCTCTTTCCCACTTTCCCGGATCAAAGCCAGGAGACGCCCGGCGGCCAATTGATTCGGGGCCAGTTACGCCCACGCCCGCAGAAAACGCGAGATACCTTGCAATGGTCTTTTCCCGAGCTTCGATAATTGGCTTTGTACCCAAAAATAAATCTACATCGAAACCATCGCTTCGGGTGAGGCTTTCCGCATCGCGTTGACGTTGCGAGATCCGTACTGCGCAATTCCGGCCAAGTTCGTCCAGTTGGTTTACATAATGCTCCATGTTGAACGTTCGACGAGCAAGCGCGGCCGTTGCCTCTCCAAGAGCTTTGTGCATCGTATTATCGGAAGCAAGCTGGGCGATGACCTGACCCGCTGCATTTGCATCGAGGTACGAGACCACACCTAAAGCCGTTCCCGGATTTGCCTTCAAGAGCTCGGAAGTCCCGCTGGCGCTTTCAAAGCACACAATTGGAATACCGCGATGCGCCGCATCGATAGAGACGTTCGGCAGCGGATCCAGCCGGGAAGCCAGGAAAAAAACATCCGCCAAGGCATAAATCGGCTCGAGATCGGAGACCTCATTAAGAAAGGTAACATTACCTTCAAGTGACGAACGCCAAATCTGTTCTCGCAAAAAGACGGAAAATCCCATGTCCAAAGTCGGATTATAACCGTGACCGACCCACACAAAATGGACGGGACGACGCAAACTCCGATGAGTTCGCAGTACGGCCGATGCGGCGGCAAGAAATAAATCCACGCCCTTGCGAAAATCCACGGTACCCGCGCCCAGCACAATAAATGCACCAGAGGCGCGTAACTTTGAGAGCTCATCCAGCTTAACAGCCGGGGGCGGCGTAGAGGGTGCATTCGCGGCAGGCAGCACGGACATTCCCTGCGGTAGAATTTTGAGGTTGCGATGTCTCAAAGGCGGGTAAAGATCCTCGGAAGAGCCAGCGACGATTCTCGCAGGAAAAACGATTTCGGTCGCCAGATCAAAAGCACGGCACAAATCCGTTGCGGGCCCGACGCAAGAACCGAACTCATGCATCAGGAAGAGGGTCGGCACCAAATGCAGCGAACAGATTTCGATGATCTGGCGTGATTCCGAACTATTGATGATCGCATAACGGAAAATTCGGTTTTGGAAGAGCGGATTTAAGACAAATTCCAGATCAATCTCGGTACGGTGTTCGCGCGGGTAGGGGCCAAAAGTCTCGGCGCTAAGTACCCGAAACTCGTCTACGAGAGCGCCTCCGTTCAGAATCACCGTAAAAACATTGTACGTTGCGGCGAGATGCTTGATGATGTTCCAGCCAAGTATCGGTGCACCGGTCCGCGATGCATCATGAACGACGACAATGACATTCTCCCGGTCCGGATTAAATTGTTTGCGGTTTTGGTACCAAACGCTAGGCGGAAGTGCCAATCTTCCCTCACTGCGTCCCGAGTAAGAGTAATGCAAAAGCAAATTCAGGCCCGCTCGCAATACATCAGGATTGCGATCGGCGTAATAGATTGGGTCGAAACTGGCCGATGGCGACACACCAAGCGCTTCGCCGACGAGCGCGTAATGGAGAGCTGGATCAAAATTCTGCCCGGTTATGCCGGCCCGGTCGCTATAGTAACGGCTATCGAATAAACCGTCATTGCGTATCCGGGTCACCGTTTCCTCCAGCCCCTCCCGAACCTCCGGAACCGGCCAGCAGGATGCTACGTGTTTAGCCCAGTTGGCCGCCGCGGCCCCATTCACGTCCAATTGCTGAAAGTAGCGTTCTAGTTGCGGATCGGGCGGACTGTCATTCCATGCAACGCCAGCCCTCCAGCGCCAAGGCAACGTGTATCCGAAAGCAGTTTCATCGCTTCGCGGTAGAAGTTGCGCAACTCCACCGGCATGGGCCGGTAAAATTTGCACAGCCACACCGGCATGGGGATTATTGGAGATCTGGGCCGCTTGCTGAAGCAGAGGCACTATGATGGCTTCGCCCGCCTGCGTCGATCGCCACAGCAACCCTAAGAGCATTCGCCGTCTGCACAACAGGTGAGCGACTGTGTCGGACATGAGCTCTGGGATCGCAAGTAGTTCGGCATGTTTGCGAAGAGCCATTCCGCGGACAGAGCCAGGCTGCCGCAACAGTGCAATCAATATATGTTTTGTTACGAACCAACGGCAGAGAGCAATGATCGCAGAGTTTAGGTTTTGGCGAGAAAGAACTTCCCGAAACTCGTCGCGCTCGGCACATAGGTTTTTATTTTTCAGCTCCAAAGCGAGCATTTCTGCATGGCGCCTCGCTTCCAGGCCGGCCGTCCTCTGCGCCAGTTCAGTCAACGCGGTATCTCGCTTGAGCACTGCAACATTGCGCTCGGCTAGTACGGCATCTCGCTCAACCAATGCTGCATCGCGCTCTGCCAGCATCGTATTTCGCTCAAGCAGCGCAACCTCCCGCCCGGCGAACGCGGCATCTCGCTCAACCAATGCTGCATCGCGCTCTGCCAGCATCGCATTTCGCTCAAGCAGCGCAACCTCCCGCCCGGCGAACGCGGCATCGCGCTCAACCAATGCAGTCTCACGTTCTGCCAGCATCGCATTTCGTTCAAGCAGCGCAGCCTCCCGCCCAGCGAACGCGGCATCGCGCTCAACCAATGCAGCATCGCGCTCTGCCAGCATCGCATTTCGCTCAAGCAGCGCAGCCTCCCGCCCGGCGAACGCGGCATCGCGCTCGAGCAACGAGGAAGTGCGGTCATCCTCGGCGGCCTGCGCCCTCATCATTGCCGCGCGACGGCGGTCTTCGAGGGTCATGTTTGGCCACCATGCACCGGTAACAGGCAGCTTCGGGCGCTTCCAACCACATACGTGATAGCCGGAAAGATGCTGCGGGAGCGTCCAAAAAACGCGCGGATCCGGAATATGTTCGACAGGCTCGATGTTTCCGCGCCATGCAACGCCCATGATCTGCATCGTTTGATAGATCATCGTCTGCCAGCCGGCATTTCGCATCGCATCGAGACCTGCTGCAACATAGGGCGAGGCAAGGTCATGGAATAGCACTAGCGCCGTTTCGTCAGCATGGCGCATGGCCGCCTCGGCGTCCCGGCGCGGCCCATCGCCTTCATGTTCGCCGTCGATGAAGATTAGCGACCAGCGTTTACCAGATTCTTGCGCCAAGGCATCGATTGCTCCAGGACTATAACCTTCATGAAAGGTTACTTTATCAATGACGTTCGCTGCTCTGCAGGAGGCACGGATGCTCTCGGCGAAATCTGGCTTTGAAAAAACAGGGTCGATAATGTCGAGCGAATTCGTTCCAAGAGCTAAATGCACGGCGGACCAACCTCGCCAGCAACCTATCTCGAGACATGGTTTGTCTGGGACAAGCAAGGCGCTGTTGTAAAGGATGGCAGCTTCGTCCCGGCTGATAAAACCTGCATTAGGGTTGCGCCGGTCTGTATACCAATTATGTTCGACCCAACGGCGAAGCCAAGGCCATTTGGGCACAGAGGTGTCGCCAACGATCATGTTCGGGAAGGCGGCATCCGGGATGACTATTTTCAGGCCTGGCGATACGTAATCATTAGCCGGAAGCTCGAGCGGCAGCCCCTCTAAGTCGAAGCTCATTAACAACATCTCTCCCGGTTTAATTCAAATATCGGACGTTCCGTCCGATACCTATAGCATTTGAGCGCGAACGACGGGCGCCCAGGGCCTTTTAAACTGCATGTGCGTAACGATAACCCGTTTATTACCCTAAAGAATTAAATAAAATCATTGTATTGATAACTTGCCAACTCCGCAAGTCCGGGATTGTGTAAATTGTGGCGACGTTGAAATGATCCTTTTGATTGCAATAACAACGCTGTATTTGGTATGTCCAGGCCTTAATCCAGCAGTCCCCCGTGCCAGGCTATTGCTGGCTTTGCTCGTGCCGCCGCACTGGATACTGCCGCCCCATAATCTTTGGGGCGGTATTTCCAAGATATATGGCCGATACTCTTCTCACCCAGCTCATGAGTTGGTCAAGAGCCGGATTGGCGGGCCCTTCGTGGAATCTCCAATCGCATTCTTAAGGAAGAGATGGAAACTAGGGTCAGGGCTCTTTCTTTGAGATAGAAGGCTACAGCGGCTGCGATGCAGATTGCTGAGAAGAATGTGTGGGCGCATCGGTCGTATCCGGTGGCAACACGGCACCAGTCCTTGAGCTTAGCAAACATCTTGGATTGGAAACGTGTTGCTGGCAGAGAACCCCTTCCTCCGGACTCTTGCCCTGACCCCTCAGGATGAATTGAGGCCAGATTGCCCCAGCTAAAATCAAGGTAATTCTTTGGGCAAGCCGTTCTTCGCCACAACTCTAATATTTATCTAATTTATTCAAGGGATTGCTGGCGGAAGAGGTGGGATTCGAACCCACGGTACGCGTTAACGCACGGCGGTTTTCAAGACCGCTGCCTTAAACCACTCGGCCACCCTTCCTCGCGCTGCTCGTTTCCCCCAACCGGCTCAGCCGGTCAAGCGCACCCCGAGCCGGCCCGCCATCTCCTGAATGAACTGCCAGGCCACGCGCCCGCTGCGCCCGCCGCGGGTCATGCTCCATTCCACCGCCGCGGCATGCAAATCCTCAGTGCTTATGGGCAGTGCAAACGCCGCCGCATAACCGTCGATCATCGCGAAAAACACCTCCTGGCTGGAGTTGTGAAAACCCAGCCACAGGCCAAACCGGTCGGAGAGCGACACTTTCTCCTCCACCGCCTCAGCCGGGTTAATCGCCGTCGAGCGCTCATTCTCGATCATATCGCGCGGCATTAAATGCCGGCGGTTCGAGGTGGCATAAAACAGCACATTCTCCGGCCGCCCCTCGATGCCGCCATCCAGCACCGATTTCAGCGCCTTGTAATCCGCATCTTCCTTCTCGAAGGACAGATCATCACACAAAATCACGCAGCGCCTGGCCGCCGGCCGCAGCAAATTCAGCAACGCGGGCAGCGTGCGAATATCCTCGCGGTGGATCTCCACCAGCGCCAGGCTCCCCGGCGCCTCCCGGTTCACCGCCTCATGCACCGCCTTCACCAGCGAGGACTTGCCCATACCCCGGGCACCCCACAGCATCGCGTTATTGGCCGGTAAGCCACCCGCAAACCGCCGCGTGTTCTCCAGCAATATCGCCTTCTGCTGCTCAACCCCCCGCAGCAGTTCCAACGCCACGCGCGAAACCTTGAGGACAGGCACCAGCACCCCGTGCTCGGGCTGCCACACGAACGCATCCGCCGCCGTCAAATCGGGTGTTACAGCCGGCGGCGGCGCCAAACGCTCCAATGCCTCGGCAATCCGGCGCAGCAAATCATCATTCATTCGTCGTGGTCCTGTTGACTGTCACGCGGCGCACCCTATGGTCCGCCGCGAACAACGGCAACCAGGATTAAAAATGTTTATCTCAGCCGCATACGCCCAGACCGCCTCCGGCCTGGCTGCCAGCCCCGCCGTCGGAATGATCATGCAGATCGCCCCATGGCTCCTCATCGGCGGCGCCTTCTGGTTCATCCTCCTGCGCCCACAACAAGTGCAGCAGAAACAACTCAAAGCCAAAATCAGCTCCCTGAAACGCGGCGATAAAGTCGTCACCGCCGGCGGCATCATCGGCGTGATCAAAAAGGCGGCCGATGGCTCCGACAACGTAGACGTCGAAATCGCCCCCAACATCAACGTCACCATCGTCCGCAGCACCATCACAACCATCATCACCGACACCCCCGCCGCGGCTGCCAACGACAAGTCCTGAGTGCTGGGGCGTTTCCACGGAAAAGGCCAGGGCTCTGCCCTCGACCCGCTAAGGGCCACAGGCCCTTAGGATCCCGCTACCTAAGAATTAAAGAGGGCCTGCCTCCCAGCTGTTATAACAACTAGGTGGCAGGCCCTCTTTAATTCTTAGGTAATGGGGGTCTGGGGCTCTCAGGCCCCAGCGGGTCGAGGGCGGAGCCCCGCCTTTTCCGTGGAAACACCCGAACCCTCAGAACCTGCGTGCCGTTGTGAAGCGGGCGACGTCGGTGAGGGTGGTGCGCATGTCGCTGTCGGGGAAGGTGGCGAGGGCGGTTGTGGCGCTGGCTACGAATTTTTCGGCGCGCGCGATGGTGCGGGCGATGGTGTTGTGGCGGCTGATCAGTTTCAGCGCCTGGGCCAGGTCTTCGTCGGTTTGCTCGTTGTGTTCGATGGTGCGGGCCCAGAACTCGTGTTCTTCCGGGGTGGCGTCGGCTATGGCGAGGAGCACGGGGTAGGTCAGTTTGCCTTCGCGGAAATCGTCGCCCACGGCTTTGCCGAGTTCGTCCTGGTCGGCGGCGTAGTCGAGCGCGTCGTCAACCAGCTGGAAGGCCATGCCGAGGTCCATGCCGAACTGGGCGAGAGCGGCGCATTCGGCGGCACTGCGTTCGGCGATAATGCCGCCGATTTCGCAGGCGGCGGCGAACAAAGCCGCGGTTTTACCGCGGATGACCTGGAAATACCGGTCTTCGGAGGTGGTGAGATCGTTCTGCGTGGTCAGCTGCAGCACTTCGCCCTCGGCGATGGTGGCCGACGCCCCGCAGAGGATTCGCAGCACGTCGAGTGAGCCGTCCTCGACCATCAACTGAAAGGCGCGGGCGAAGAGGAAATCCCCGACCAGCACGGAGGGCTTATTGCCGAACACGGCATTGGCTGAGGCCGCGCCGCGCCGTAGCTGCGATTCATCCACCACATCATCATGCAGCAGCGTAGCTGTATGAATAAACTCGACGCAGGCCGCGAGTTTAATATGCCGCTCGCCGGCATAGCCGCAGAGCTTGGCCGAGGCCAAAGTCAGTAGCGGGCGCAGCCGTTTGCCGCCGGAGGCGACGAGATGTGCTGCGAGTTGCGGGATGAGGGCAACCGGGCTGTCCATCCGGGCGACGATGGTCTGGTTGGTGGCCGTGAGATCGCGTTCCAGCAGGGTGGTGAGCCTGCTGAGCGCATCGGCCGTTACCGTCGTCGCACCATCCACGATAGATACCCTAACTTGTTACCCGCATTTGCGTTACCACCATATCCATCGGATTTGCGAAAGGGGCAACCTGGCATGGCGGGGGTGACGGACGGCGGTTTGCTCGGAAACCGCATTAATTACAGGCAGTTGCGAGACGGTCATCGTAGCGGATTCGAGCCCGTTTTGCTGGCGGCCGTCGTGCCGGCGCGCCCTGGGGAGCGGGTTTTGGAAGCCGGTACGGGCGCGGGTGCGGCGTTGCTGTGCCTGGGAACGCGTGTGCCGGACTTGCATGGCATCGGCATAGAGCGCGAGGCGGCTTTGGCGGCGCTGGCCAATGAAAATTTCAATATCAATGGCTTGCATGGATTTTCTGTGGTGCGGGGAGACGCCGCCGCTTTGCCCTTTCCCTCCCAATCCTTCGATCACGTACTGGCCAACCCACCCTGGTTTAACGAGGCCAGTACCGCCTCGCCGGACTCCAAGCGCGACGCCGCCCACCGCGCCACGCCGGAACTTCTGCAAGCCTGGATCTGCGAACTGGGGCGTGTTGTGCGCCCCAAAGGCAGCGTCAGCCTGATCCTCCCCGCCGCCAGCTTTGCCGAGGCGGCATCGCAGCTGCGCGCGCAAAAATGCGGGGGCATCACCCTCATCCCTCTATGGCCCCGCATTGGGTTGGCCGCCAAAATGGTCATCATCACCGCCACCAAAGCCAGCCGTGCGGGGGCAAAAATCCACCCCGGACTTGTGCTGCATGACGAGACCGGGATCACCCCGGCAGCCCAGGCCATATTGCGCGATGGCGCCGCTTTTTAGCGCTCCGGATGGTGGTATTCACACCGGTCATATATGGCACAATGCCATAGCCGCACTACGCCGCCTTAACCGAGGGAACGAGTTTGCCATCCAGCCGCCAGACCGCCGGCATTCAGCCTGGAACAAAAATCATCAGCCTGGAAATCGCCCGGTTTCTCGCGGCATTTGCCGTGGCGCTGGAACATCTCTCCACCACCATCCCTGAGTTCAAGCTCGGCCCGGCCCCGCTCCCCCCCATGCCGGCCAGTGCCGCGGTACTGTTCTTCTTCACCCTCTCCGGCTTCGTCATTTACACGGCGCATTACCAGGATGCCGGGCAGCTTACCCGCCTGCCCCATTACATATGGCGGCGTGCCTGGCGCATCTACCCGCTCTACTGGCTCTCGCTTGTGCCGATGCTGGTGGTGCTCTGGCATGGCTGCTCCACCGCCTATCTCTTAAAAATCTTCACTCTGGCGCCCTTCACCGGCCCCACCGCCGAGCTCAACCCGCCGGCCTGGACGCTGCGTGCGGAGTTACTCTTCTATATCATCTTCGGCCTGGCCCTTCTGCCCTACGCGCGGCGCGTGTTGCTGCCGGCCTGGTTCCTGCTCCTGGCCGCCGCCTGGTATCACGATCTGCGCGGCTGGGGCGGCCCCACCACTCTGCTGCCCTGGCTCCCGCCGGGCGTGTCCGCGCATCTCCTCGCCCTTAACAACATCATGTTCTTCGGGGGCCTCGGCGCAGGCTGGGTGTTCGCCCGCTGGCAGCCGCGCGCCCCCTTGCTCTGGCCGCTCCTGGGCGCCAGCCTGCTGGCCCTGGCATTACTGCTGCGGCTCGACGCCTGGGGCACATTCTACCCACCCGACCCTCGCCTGCCCTTCACCGCCGCCGCCTTCGCCACCGTCATCTTTGCCTTGGGCGCATTGGAGCGGAGCAGAACCCTGCGCCTCTCCCGCCGCTGGGCGCTTTTAGGCGCCATCTCCTACCCTCTTTATTTAATGCATTCCGGCGCCGGCTTCATTATCGGCGCTCATCTCTTCTTCCACCCGGCCGACAGCGTGCATTTCCCGCCCCTCCCCACCTTTTTTCTGATGCTGTTCATGGCCTTGGCCGCCAGCACTCTCGCCGCCTTCCTGTTCGACGCGCCGCTCCAGCGCCTAGCCCGCCGGGTAATGTAACGTCGCCTTGGTTTTGCCCGATTCGAACGCCCCCGAACCTGCTTGACGCCGCCCCGGCCCGGCACCACACTAGAACATACCGGCAACACGGGACCGCCAGCAGGCCATGACTCGGCCGCAGACTCGTCAAGGCCAAAAAACTTGTCACAGGACATGTAGTAGTGATTGCGGCATGGGTTAACTATATGTTGTTATGCACTCCGCTTTGCGATGCGCTTTACGAGAACGAGAGGCCGCCCAATGAACATGATGACGAAACCTGAAGCCGCCCTGCTCGATACCGCCGTCCAGATGCGCGGACGCCATCAGGTGCAGGTGGACAACTCACGGAATGAGCTGCTGACCGATTTCGGCCGCGCCACGCTCGATGACCGCTACCTCCTCCCCGGCGAGACATATCAAGACCTTTTCGCCCGGGTTGCCTCTTATTATGGGGACGATCAGGCACACGCCCAGCGTCTGTATGATTACATTTCGAAAATGTGGTTCATGCCCGCCACCCCGGTGCTCTCCAACGGCGGCACCGATCGCGGTCTGCCCATCTCCTGTTTCCTCAACGAAGCATCCGATTCTCTCGACGGCATTCTGGGCCTCTGGAACGAGAACGTCTGGCTCGCCTCCAAGGGCGGCGGCATCGGCTCTTACTGGGGCAATCTGCGCTCCATCGGCGAGAAGGTGAAAGGTGCGGGTAAAACCTCCGGCATCATCCCCTTCATCCGCGTTATGGACAGCCTCACCCTCGCCATCTCCCAGGGCGATCTGCGCCGCGGTTCAGCCGCCGTGTATTTGCCGGTCTGGCATCCCGAGATTGAGGAATTCCTGGAAATCCGCCGCCCCACCGGTGGCGACCCCAACCGCAAGGCGCTCAACCTGCACCACGGCATTCTGCTCTCCGACGCATTCATGCGCGCGGTGGAAGCCGATGAGCAGTGGTCCCTGAAATCGCCGAAAGATGAGTCCCACGTGCGCAGCGTCTCCGCCCGCGCCCTTTGGGTCCGCATCCTCACCGCCCGCATCGAAACCGGCGAGCCATACCTCATCTTCTCCGACCATGTGAACAACGCCCGCCCCGAGCAGCACAAACTCGCAGGTCTGGAGGTCAAAACCTCCAACCTCTGCGCCGAAATCATGCTGCCCACCGGTCTGGATCAGTACGGCAAGCAGCGCACAGCCGTCTGCTGTCTCTCCTCGCTGAACCTGGAAACCTGGTTCGAGTGGCATAAGGACGAGCAGTTCATCGAAGATGTGATGCGCTTCCTCGACAACGTGCTGGAAGATTTCATCAAAAAAGCCCCCGACTCCATGGAGAAGGCGAAATACGCCGCCTTCCGCGAGCGCTCCGTCGGCCTGGGCGTCATGGGCTTCCACTCCTTCCTCCAGGACCAGAACATCCCCTGGGAAAGCGTCATGGCGAAAGTGTGGAACATCAAGATGTTCAAGCACATCCGCGCCGGCGCCGATGCGGCCTCCAAAAAGCTGGCCCATGAGCGCGGCGCCTGCCCCGATGCCAAGGATTTCGGCATCATGGAGCGGTTCTCCCACAAAATGGCCATCGCCCCGACCGCCTCCATCTCGATCATCACCGGCAACACCTCGCCCGGCATCGAGCCCATCGCGGCAAACGTGTTCCTGCAGAAGACGCTCTCGGGCAGCTTCTCCGTACGCAACCGGCCGCTGCAAAAGCTGCTGGCCAAATACGGGCGCGATGACGAGGAAACCTGGTCCTCCATCACCACCACCAAAGGCTCGGTCCAGCATCTCGACTTCCTCACCCAGCACGAGAAGGACGTTTACAAAACCGCCTTCGAGCTGGATCAGCGCTGGATCATCGAACACGCCGCGGACCGCACCCCCTTCATCTGCCAGAGCCAGTCGATCAACATCTTCTTGCCGGCCAATGTAAACAAACGCGACCTGCACCAGATCCATTTCCAGGCCTGGAAGCGCGGCGTGAAGTCGCTGTATTATTGCCGCTCGCTCTCCATCCAACGCGCCGATAACGTGTCGGAGAAGCGCGAGAAGGCGGCGGATTTCCACTCCGTGCCGGTGGAGAACCAGGAGTTGGCGCTCGCGGCGGCGGGTACAAATTATGAAGAGTGCTTGGCATGTCAGTAAGGCAGCCACTAGTTGTTGCTTTAACCTCCTCGACTTGGGAAGGGCACAGGACCCTTTTAGAACTTCAGTTCGAAGAGAACGAAGATCGAATGGTTCACGCTACTAGCAATATTTTAATAGAGCAGCTGAGCCAGCAAAACGTGGTGATCAAAAGAGCAATTCAGCAATTTGACGCTATACATGGCGCTTAGCCAGGGCTCTGCCCTGGACCCGCCAAGGGGCCTCGCCCCTTGGATCCCCGCCCGGGCCTGAGGCCCGGACCCCATTAGTTAGGATCGGGGCACATGGCCCAGTCTTTGAAGGCATTTATTATGAGCGGACAGATCATCACGCCGTCAGCGGACGTGGAGCAGAAATTCGACCTCCTCACCGAGAACCCGGTCTACAAGCCGTTCCGCTACCCCTGGGCCTATGACGCCTGGCTCACCCAGCAGCGCGTCCACTGGCTGCCGGAGGAAGTGCCGCTGGCCGATGACGTGAAAGACTGGCACAAGAACCTCACCCTGGGCGAGCGTAACCTGCTCACCCATATCTTCCGCTTCTTCACCCAGGCGGATGTCGAGGTGAACAACTGTTACATGAAACGCTACAGCCAGGTGTTCAAACCCACCGAAGTGCTGATGATGCTCTCCGCCTTCTCGAACATCGAGACCGTGCATATCGCCGCCTATTCGCATCTGCTCGACACCGTCGGCATGCCCGAGGTCGAATACTCCGCCTTCCTCAAATTCAAGGAGATGAAGGACAAATACGACTTCATGCACGGCTTTTCGGTCGAGAATAAGCATGAGATCGCCAAAACCCTGGCCGCTTTCGGCGCCTTCACCGAGGGCCTGCAGCTCTTCGCCTCCTTCGCCATCCTGCTGAATTTTCCGAGATTCAACAAAATGAAGGGTATGGGGCAAATCATCACCTGGTCCGTGCGTGATGAAAGCCTGCATTGCGAGTCCATCATCAAGCTGTTCCGCACCTTCGTGCAGGAAAACCCGGAAATCTGGACCGAAGAGCTGCGCCGCGACATCTACCTCACCTGCGCCACCATCGTGGACCATGAGGACGCCTTCATCGACCTCGCGTTCGAGTTCGGCGCCATTGAGGGCCTGACCGGCGAAGAGGTGAAGCGCTACATCCGCTACATCGCCGACCGCCGCCTGGCCCAGCTCGGCCTGAACTCGCTCTTCCATGTCGAGAAAAACCCGCTGCCCTGGCTGGACGAGATGCTGAACGCGGTCGAACACGCCAATTTCTTCGAAAACCGCTCCACCGAATACAGCAAAGCCTCCACCACCGGCAGCTGGGAAGACGCCTTCGCCGAGTTTACCCCCGCCGGCGATGCCGAGCCCCTCGCTATATAACGGGCCATATAGCGGGCGATGTAACAGACCATATACAGGGCATTATAACGGAAAGTTTACCAGCCAACCTTTCAGGAGACTCTTGTTAAGGTTGTATTTTTGTGCTTCCCCAGTACCTTGCGTGTATCTGGGGTAACACAAACTAAACTATTCCTAATATTTCTTGACAAATTTTCCTTTAAATTGCTTCTCATAATGTAACCCAGAAAAACGCTTACGCAGCGCCAATGTTTTTAAACGGATTCAATTATCATGGCCGAGAGTACTGACGCAGAGGACGGCACCGACATCTCTGCACGCACGGGGGGCGGTACACCGCGTTACAGCCGCCGCCTGTCGGACAAAATTCTACTTGCCTTCCACCACGCCTGCGACCAGGCCGATTACGAAATAGCCGAGCAATTGCTTAAGATTTTGGAGAACATGCTGACCCGGCGGACGGTTCCGCCCGATGTTAACCGGCGCAAGAGCATCGAGAGCCTGGTGGCAGCCCACGAGCGCCTCTGGCACCTCCGCCACCCCGAAAAACAATACGGCTAACTAACGCAGCGTTAGGTTGAACGGCGGCCAGCCATGCATCTGCGCTGTGCATGGCTGAACCACCCGCCGGCTCGATCCACCCGCGTTCCACCCGCGGTAAGCCACAGCGCACCCTAACAACCCGACCTAAAGCGTTAGCTCACGAACTTTTGAAACATCACCGGCCCCGCGACATTGAACGTCAAACCCGCCCATTGCGTGAACTGATCGTACCAGACGGACAGATGCAATTTGCCGGTCACGTCGAAGCGCTGCGCCAGTAATTGCCCGCCCTCGGCCGTTGTAAGATTATTCCAGCCCGGCGAGCTGACAATGGCGGGATAATGCCGCCCCGTCTCGATATTCAGGATCATGGCGCCCAGCATCGCCTTGTTCCAATAGGTCAGCGGCAGCATTTTCTGCGGCCCGGTGTAGCTGTAATTCCCGGCTTTGGTGCTTTGCACCGCAAACCCGCCGGAAATCGGGCTGGCATGCACCTCCAGCGGCGTGCCGTTATGGTTCACTTTGCTGTCCAACCCCACAAACTCCCCGCCGGACCAGCGCTCCGTGGCCGTGCAGGCATAATGGAACACCGCAACGCCCATCACCTTCACCACCAGCGCAGCGTTGATATCCACCTGCAGCTGATCGCCATTTTGCGTGAATGTCAGATGATGCTCGCCCACCGGCGTGCCTGAATGCAGAACCTTGAAACCGATGGCGCCCGATGCCGGCACCGGCAGCGCGCCAGCAATTGCGCCGGTAACCGCATCCGCCCGGGTAGCTCCCGCCCCCACCGCGGCAAGCGCGGAACCACCGAGAACCAGATCCCGCCTGTGCATCATTCCCGACCTCCCTTTTATGTTTCAATCTCTTGCCCGGAGGCGACAGGCGCTTTACCCCATGGCAATATAGGCACATGCATCAATTGATTCTACTCCGCCACGCCAAGGCCGTTCCCGAAAGCAGGGGGACAGACCATGACCGTGCTTTGACAGCCACCGGACGCGCCGCCGCGACCGCCATCGGCCAGGCCATGAAAAAAGCCGGCCTCGCCCCGGAAGTCGTGCTGGTCTCCACCGCCGCCCGCACCCAGGGCACGCTCGAACAGCTCCAAGCAGCGGACGTGTGGGAGGAATGGCCTAATATCGACGCCGTGCCCGCTTTATATATGGCCAGCGGCAACCAGATCCGCGACCTGCTGCGTAACCTGCCGGAGACCGTGCGCAGCGCCATGGTCATCAGCCACAACCCCGGCCTGCACGACTGCGCCCTCGCCCTCACTGCCCAAGCGGGCCCCACCAACACCAAACCCGAATTCAAACGCCTCGATGACGGTTTTCCCACCGCGGCCATGGCCGAATTCCTCGTTACCACCCCCTGGCACCGGCTGGGGGCAGCCCCCGCGGCACTGCAACGCTACATTGTACCCAAGGATCTTATCTGATCTCCTGTTTGCTGCAACGCGGCGCAAGCGCTTTACAGGAAAGTTAGGATTGAATAACCCTATTTGGGTATACCACTCTGTCAGGACGGCTCTGTCCTGACCTTCCGAACGCCCTCAACACCACAAGAGAAGGTGAACCCACATGGCTCCATCAGCAACCAGCAAACAGGTCGGCACCGCCACGCTGACCTTTGGCGATAAATCCGCCACTCTGCCCGTCCTCGGCGGCTCGCTCGGCACTGATTGCGTGGATGTGCGCAAGCTGCAAAGCCAGCTCGGCATCTTCACCTTCGACCCCTCATATGGTGCTACCGCCTCCTGCGAAAGCGCCATCACCTATATTGATGGCGATGAAGGCATTCTGCTCTATCGCGGCTACCCGATCGACCAGCTGGCAGAGAAATCGACCTTCCTGGAAGTCGCCTATCTGCTGCTGAACGGCGAGCTGCCGACCAAGCCTGAGCTGGAAATCTTCGAGACAGGCGTCACCCGCCACACTATGCTGCACGAGCAAATCCGCAGCTTCTGGTCCGGCTTCCGCCGCGATGCGCACCCGATGGCCATGCTCTGCTCCGTCGTGGGTGCCATGTCCGCCTTCTATCCGGACAGCATCGATATCCACGACCCGCGCCAGCGCGAAATCTCCGCCTTCCGCATGATCGCCAAAATCCCGACCATCACCGCCTGGGCGCATAAATACAACATCGGCCAGCCGTTCATGTACCCGCGCAACGACCTCTCGTACGCCGAGAACTTCCTGTACATGTTCCACGCCGTCCCTGCCGAGGACTACAAGCCGAACCCGATCCTCACCCGCGCCATGGACCGCATCTTCATTCTGCACGCCGACCATGAGCAGAATGCCTCCACCTCCACCGTGCGCCTGGCCGGCAGTACCGATGCCAACCCCTTCGCCTGTATCGCCGCCGGCATCGCCTCGCTCTGGGGCCCGGCACATGGCGGCGCCAATGAAGCCGTGCTGAAGATGCTGGCCGAAATCGGAAGCGTCGATAAAATTCCCGCCTTCATCGAACAGGTGAAAGACAAGAACAGCGGCGTGAAACTCATGGGCTTTGGCCATCGCGTTTATAAAAACTTCGACCCGCGCGCGAAAATCATGCAGGCCACCTGCCATGAAGTCCTCGCCGAACTCGGCATCAAGGACGAGCCGATGCTCGACCTCGCCATCGAGCTGGAACGCATAGCACTTCACGACGAATATTTCGTCAGCCGCAAACTCTACCCGAACGTGGATTTCTACTCAGGCATCATCCTGAAAGCGATGGGCTTCCCCACCGCCATGTTCACCCCCATCTTCGCTTTGGCCCGCACCGTCGGCTGGATCAGCCAGTGGAAAGAAATGATCGAAGACCCCTCCAACCGCATCAACCGCCCCCGCCAAATCTACACCGGCGCCCCAGCGCGCGACTACGTGGCACTTGGCGACCGGGGTTAATAAGGAAAAAGGCCAGGAGGCTCTGCCCCCTGGCCCCCCGCTGGGGCCTGAGGCCCCAGACCCCCACTACTTAAGAGTTATAAAAGAGGCCTGCCTCCAAGCTGTTTCAACAGCTAGATGGCAGGCCTCTTTTATAACTCTTCAACTAATGGGGCCTGGGCCTCAGGCCCAGTGGGGGTCGTCACGCCGAAGGCGTGCCTCCGGCACGGCGGGGCAAAGCCCCTCGCCTTCTTCCTCATGACCCCGTGGCGCGAGAGCCCGTTTCGCAATCTGATTGCGGGGCTGGTTTATATGGCAGTGGTCAGTGGGCTGGCCACTTGTGCTTATGTGCATGTGGGTTGGAGTTGGGGCGACGCGTTTTATTTCGTTGTCTATACAATCTTCACGGTGGGGTATGACGAGCTTCATCCTATCGTCACGCCGGAATTGCGGTTCATTACGTTATCGACAATTATGCTTGGCTGCACCGGGGTGATTTATCTCACCGGCGCGCTGGTGCAATTTTTTACCTACATGCAGCTGCAGCAACTGCTGGGGAGCAGGCGGATGAAGAGCAAGATAAATACGCTATCGGGGCATGTGATTGTGTGTGGTTATGGCCGCATCGGCAGCATGCTGGCGGATGAGTTGAAGGCGGGCGGTGTGGATTTTGTAATTCTCGACCGTGAGGAGTCGAAACTGGCCGAAGCCGCGGAGCGCGGGCATTTAACCTGGGCGGGCGATGCGACGGATGAGGCAGTGCTGGAGCTTGTGGGGGTCCACAAAGCGCGCGCGCTGGCCTGCGTGGTGCCGAACGATGCGGTGAATGTTTTCATTACACTTTCGGCGCGCAGCCTGAATAAGGACATCGACATCATCGCCCGTGGCGAGGCGACAAGCACCAAGAGCAAGCTGCTGCGTGCCGGCGCCAATGCCGTGGTCGAGCCCACCCATATTGGTGCCGAGCGCATCGCCCAGCATATTCTGTTTCCACAGACCCAGAAACTCACCGATTCCAGCCGCATGCGCACCGTGGCTGCAGGGTTGCACGGGTTCGGGCTGGAAATGGAAATCACCGCGGCCAGTGCCGAGAACGCCGGCAAATCAATCGGCCAGCTCGAACATGAGGCCGACGGCACCATGTTCATAGTGGCCATAAACCGCAAGGGCGGCGAGACCGTCACCCGCCCCGCCCCTGACGTATTGGTGGAGGCCGGCGACGGCGTTGTGACCATCACCCGCGCCGGGCGCAGCGCGCCGCGCGGCGCCTGAAACCGCCTGCGTGACAGAAACAATTCGGAACATATGCAGGTGAGCAACATGCACTAGAGTGGTTTATCACCTCCAACGGGGCGCAACTGTAACCCCTTTACATCGTCATCCTCCGAACCATATATCGCCAGATGACGATACAGCCCCCGCCCCCCAAAAGCCACGACGAGGCCTTCAAAGCCCTCTCGAACCCGGTGCGGCGGAAAATCCTGGCCGAGTTGAAAAACCCCGAGCTAAACTTCCCCGGCCAGGACCACCCTTACGAATGGGGTGTCTGCGCCGGCAAAATCGAGGGAGCTTGCGGGCTCTCGCAATCCACAGTCTCCGCGCATCTCTCCGTTCTGCACCAGGCTGGGCTGGTCACGGCCAAAAAATGCGGCCAGTGGATTTTTTACAAACGCGATGAAGCGGCGATCGCCCGGCTTCTGGAATTTTTGCAGGAAGCTTTATGAAATCTTTTCCCCTCCCTTTGCTGGCTCTGGCACTCAGCGCCTTCGCCATCGGCACCACGGAATTTGTTATCATGGGGCTGCTGCCGCAGGTCGCAAGCTCGCTCGCCGTCTCCATCCCCACCGCCGGCTGGCTGGTCAGCGGCTATGCGCTGGGTGTGTTCATCGGCGCGCCGATCATGGCCATCGCCACGCAATCCCTCCCCCACCGCAGCGCGCTCATGGTACTCATGAGCATTTTTATCGTCGGCAACGTACTCTGCGCTTTGGCCCCGGGTTATGAGACGCTGATGCTGGCGCGCATCGTCACTGCCCTCTGCCACGGCGCCTTCTTCGGCATTGGCTCAGTAGAGGCCGCCTCGCTCGTCGCCCCCAACAAGCGCGCCCAGGCCGTCGCACTTATGTTCACCGGCCTTACGCTGGCCAACGTGCTGGGCGTGCCCCTCGGCACCGCCCTAGGCCAGGCTTTCGGCTGGCGTACCACCTTCTGGGCCGTCTCGGTCCTCGGCGTTATCGCTTTGGCCGCACTCTATATCCTGCTGCCACGCCAAGAAGCCCATACCGAAAAACCAAACATGCTGGGCGAATTCAAACGCCTGACCCTCCCGGTCTGGATCGCGCTGAGCGTCACCGTGGTCTCATCGGCCTCCATCTTCGCCATGTTCACCTACATCGCCCCGCTGTTGGGCGAGGTCACCCATATCTCGCCGCGCGGCGTCAGCTACACGCTGTTCGTCATCGGCACCGGCCTCACCATCGGCAACTACCTCGGCGGCAAACTCGCGGACTGGCGCATCACCACCACCCTCGTGCTGGTGTTCATCGGCAGCGCCATCATCCTGGCCGGGCTCACCTACACGGCGCACTACCTCATCCCGGCCGAAATCACCCTCCTGTTCTGGGCCATCTGCTCCTTCTCAGCCATCCCGGCGCTGCAGATCAACCTGGTCAACCTCGGCCGCAACGCCCCCAACCTCATCTCCACCCTCAACATCGCCGCCTTCAACGCCGGCAACGCCCTGGGCGCCTGGATCGGCGGGCTGGTCATCGCGCATAATCTCGGCTTCATCGCCATACCGCCCGCCGCGGCCCTGCTTGCCCTCGCCGCTTTGCCGCTCTGCCTTCTCGCCCAACCGCTTGCCAAAAGGATCTGACCCATGCCCAATTTGTTCGACCCCATCACCATCGGCGATCTTGAGCTGCCCAACCGCATCATCATGGCCCCCCTCACCCGCTCACGCGCCGGGGCCGCGCGCATCCCCAACGCGCTGATGGCCGAATATTACGTGCAACGCGCCGCGGCCGGGCTCATCATCTCCGAGGCCACCTCCGTCGCCCCCATGGGCGTGGGCTATGCCGACACCCCGGGCCTCTGGTCCACCGAACAGGTTGAGGGATGGAAAATCGTCACCAACGCCGTGCATAACGCCGGCGGCCGCATCATGGCCCAGCTCTGGCACGTCGGCCGCATCTCCCACCCGATGTTCCTGAACGGCGAACTCCCCGTCGCCCCGTCCGCCATCAAAGCCGGAGGCCATCTCAGCATCGTGCGGCCCAAGACGGAATTCGTCATCCCCCGCGCCCTGGAAACCTCCGAACTCGCCGGCATCGTCGAATACTACCGCAAAGCCGCCATGAACGCGCAAATGGCCGGGTTCGACGGTGTGGAAATCCACGGCGCCAATGGCTACCTGCTCGACCAGTTCCTGCAGGACGGCACCAACCACCGCGACGACGAATACGGCGGCGCCATCGAAAACCGCGCCCGCCTCCTGCTCGAAGCCACAGACGCCGCTGCCTCCGTCTTTGGCCCGGAACTCACCGGCGTCCACCTCGCCCCGCGCGGCGACAGCCACGACATCAGCGACTCCAACAAACTCGCCACCTTCTCCTACGTCGCCCGTGAACTAGATGACCGCGGCATCGCCTTCCTCTGCGTCCGCGAACACGAAGGCGAGGATGCCATCGGCCCAACACTGCGCGGCCTGTTCGGCGGCACCTACATCGCCAACGAAGGCTACACCGGCTCCACCGCCCAGGCAGCCCTAAACGCCGGCACAGCCGACGCCGTAGCCTTCGGCAAACCCTTCATCTCCAACCCCGACCTGGTAGAACGCATCCGCACCAACGCCCCCCTAACCGACTTCAACGTCTCGACCTTCTACGCCCCCGGCCCCGAAGGCTACACCGACTACCCCGCCCTCGAAACGGTCTAACACCGGGGGTTCTGGGGCGTTCCACGGAAAAGGCGGGGCTCCGCCCTCGACCCGCTGGGGCCTGAGGCCCCAGCGGGTCGCGGGCAGAGCCCTGGCCTTTTCCGTGGGAGCTCCCAAGAACCCCGGTGTTAGAACAATTCGACGACGTTGGCGGGTTTGCGGGTGTCGGGGAGGCAGCCTTCGGCTGTGAGCCATTCGTGGCATTGGGTTTGGTTGCGGCCGCGTTGTTTGGCGACGTACAGGGCTTCGTCGGCGTGGCCGAAAGCGGAGGCGCCGGTGTCGCTGGGGCCGAATGCGGCCAGGCCGATGCTGATGGTGACGCGACCGACCTGCGGGAATTTGGTGGCCTGCACGGTGGCGCGGAAATCTTCCATAGCCTGCCAGGCTTCATCCGTATTGGCGCCGCCGAACAACACCACGAATTCCTCGCCGCCGAAGCGGAACACGCCATCGGCAGCATCCAGCACCTGTTCCATCAGCCGGCCCATCAGGATGAGCACTTCATCGCCATAGGGGTGGCCGAATTCATCGTTGATGCGTTTGAAGAAATCAATATCGGCCACGGCGATAACGCCGCATGTGCGCATTGAGGCCTGGTTGAAGAGGGTGGAGAAGCTGCGGCGGTTGAGCAGGCCGGTCAGCTCGTCGCGCTCGCCGTAATCGAGCAGCCCAGCGTGGTTGCCGTACACTTTGATCACGCTGGCGATCATATGTTCTTCCAGCCTGGTGAAATTCTGGCGCCGGGTCAGCTCCAGCAGTCCGGTTACGCGGCTGCCGTCATGGATGGGATAGACATGCCGTACGGTCTTGCTCCCCGCCACCCGGCTGCGCACGGGGTGTGCCGTGTCCAGGCAGCTCAGGCATTCCGGCGGAATGGTTCGTACTTCACCCCCGGGTAAGCAGGCCGGCAGTGTTACCTGCTGGCGCAGCCGCACCTCATCGCGCCGCCGCCCCACGCGCCATATGGTTAGCCCCGTCGCCTCGGCCAGCTGGTAAACAAGTGCTGCAAACGCCAGCTCCAGCTCGTGCCGGTTACGCAAATGGGTCAGTTCGGCGATGTTCTCTAAAAGGTCTGTCATATCCGCTGTGCGGATCATGCACCCCGACTCTTAAATTTTTCCCAACAAACCGAAACGCATTAAATTATGTCCAGTTTCCGCGCAGGCTCAGTTGATAGCTGCCCTGAAGCGGGGGCCATTTCATTGTGCGCGCTTGGTTGGTATAGACCGGCTCCACTGAATTTCCGCCCAACTGTATCTCGAAAGTACAAGACCATGGCCCGGCGCCGCCAGTTATACGAAGGCAAAGCGAAAATCCTGTTCGAGGGCCCGGAGCCCGGCACGCTCGTGCAGTATTTCAAGGATGACGCGACCGCGTTCAACGCCCAGAAAAAGGGCACGATCACCGGCAAGGGCGTTCTCAACAACCGCATCAGCGAGTTTCTGATGATGAAACTGGCGGATATCAACGTCCCCACCCATTTCATCCGCCGCCTCAACATGCGCGAGCAGTTAATTAAAGAGGTCGAGATCATCCCCATCGAGGTGGTGGTCCGCAACATCGCCGCCGGCTCCATAAGCCAGCGCCTCGGCATCCCCGAGGGCACCCGCCTGCCGCGCTCGATCATCGAGTTCTATTACAAAAACGACGCGCTGAACGACCCGATCGTCGCCGAAGAGCACATCACCGCCTTCGGCTGGGCCACTCCCCCGGACATGGACGACATTGTTCACCTGACCCTGCGCATCAACGATTTCCTCTCCGGCCTGTTCCTCGGCGTCGGTATCACGCTGGTGGACTTCAAGGTCGAGTTCGGCCGGCTGTACGAGAACGAGGACATGCGCATCGTGCTCGCGGATGAGATCAGCCCGGATAATTGCCGGCTGTGGGATTCCAAGACCAACGAGAAGATGGACAAAGACCGTTTCCGCCGCGACCTCGGCAAAATCGAAGAGGCCTATCAGGAAGTGGCGCGCCGCTTAGGGATTCTCCCCGAAGCCGGCTCGCGCGACATGAAGGGCCCGGAGACGATGCAGTAATTCTGCCCGTTTCTTAACGTCACGCCTGCCTTCCACGTCATGCCCGCGAAAGCGGGCATCCCCTCACTCCCCCGCCCCAGAAGTCCGCCCCGGCTTCCTGCCCATGAAAGCCCGCTCATGAAAGCCATCGTCACCGTCATGCTCAAAAACGGCGTGCTCGACCCCCAGGGCAAAGCCATCGGCCAGGCCCTGAACAACCTCGGCTACGCCCAGGTCGGCGAAGTCCGCGCCGGCAAGATCATCGAGCTGGAATTAACCGAAACCGACCCCGCCGCCGCGAAGGCCGCCGCCGAGGAAATGGCGAAGAAGCTGCTGGCCAACACGGTCATCGAAAGCTTCAAAGTCGAAATCGCGGCCTAAGCCGCAACTCCCTCGCCCGAGGCCGGGCCTGGCAGGTTGAGCCTTTCCCCCGCCACCATCGCGAAAGCGAGCATCTCCGGCTTCCCCGTTGTGAAAAGATACCCGCTTTCGCGGGTATGACGATATGCATGACGGCATAAGAGCCAAGTCCGGCAATAATGAAACAGCAGGGGTTACCCGCAACCATATTGCCTCCCCGCCCCAGTTCCGGCAGGAGGAGCAAATGATGAAAGCCGCCATCCTGCTGTTCCCTGGCATTAACCGCGAGCGCGACATGCAACTTGCCGTGCGCCAGAGTTTTGGTCATGAGCCCGCCATCGTCTGGCATAAGGAAACCGGCCTGCCCGCGGGCACGGATCTGGTCATTATCCCCGGCGGGTTCTCCTTTGGCGATTACCTGCGCTGCGGCGCCATGGCGGCGCAAAGCCCGATCATGCAGGCGGTAAAAACCCATGCGGCGCGCGGTGGTTATGTGCTGGGCGTGTGCAACGGCTTCCAGATTCTCACTGAAGCCGGGATTTTGCCCGGCGCGCTGCTGCGTAACGCCGGCCTGCGCTTCCTCTCCATGGACACGATGCTGCGCGTGGGGCGCACGGATACGGTGTTTACCAATAAATGGGCCGAGGGTGACGTGTTCCGCGCCCCGATGGCGCATGGCGACGGCAATTTCACCGCCGACTCCGCCACGCTGGACAGGCTGGAGGGCGAGAATCTCGTCGCCTTCCGTTATGCCGACGGCAACCGCAACGGCTCCGCCCGGGACATCGCCGGGATTTTTGCCCCCAACCTGCGCGTGCTCGGCTTGATGCCGCACCCTGAAAACCTGGTTGACCCGCTGATGGGCGGGACCGACGGCAAACCCTTATTCGACGCATTGGCAGCCGCATGACTGAGATTAACGCCGCTCTCGCCAAATCCTTCGGCCTGAATGCCGAGGAATACGGCAAAGTTTTAGACATCATGGGCCGCACGCCGAGCCTGACCGAGCTTGGTATTTTCTCGGTGATGTGGTCTGAACATTGTTCATACAAATCCAGCCGCGTCTGGCTGAAGGAACTCCCCACCAAAGCCCCCTGGGTCATCCACGGCCCGGGCGAAAACGCTGGCGTCATCGATATCGGCGAGGGCATGGCCGCGATCTTCAAAATGGAGTCGCATAACCACCCGAGTTTTATTGAGCCCTACCAGGGTGCGGCCACAGGTGTGGGCGGCATTTTGCGCGATGTGTTCACCATGGGGGCCCGCCCCATCGCCAACCTCAACGCCCTGCGCTTCGGCGACCCTGCCTTGCCCGTAACCAAGCGCGTGGTCGATGGCGTGGTACGCGGCATCGGCGGCTACGGCAATTGCGTCGGCGTGCCGACCGTGGGCGGCGAGGTGAATTTTCATCCCGCCTATAACGGCAACCCGCTGGTCAACGCCATGACGGTCGGCATCGCGGCACAGGACAAGATATTCCTCTCCGCCGCCGCCGGTATCGGCAACCCCGTGGTTTACGTGGGGAGTAAAACCGGCCGCGACGGCATCCACGGCGCGACCATGGCCAGCACCGAATTCGACGCCGCTTCCGAGGACAAACGCCCCACCGTGCAGGTCGGCGACCCGTTCACAGAAAAACTGCTCATCGAGGCCTGTCTGGAGCTGATGCAGACGGACGCCATCGTCGCCATCCAGGATATGGGCGCGGCCGGCCTCACCTCCTCCAGCGTCGAGATGGCCGGCAAGGGCGGGGTCGGCATCGAGCTGGACCTAGACCACGTGCCGCAGCGCGAAACCGGCATGTCCGCCTATGAGATGATGCTGTCCGAAAGCCAGGAGCGCATGCTGCTGGTGCTCAAACCCGAGCGCAGCGAGATGGCCCGGGCCATTATCGAAAAATGGGACCTCGACTACGCCATCATCGGCCATATAACCGATACCGGCCGCATCGTGGTCAAACACAAGGGCATCGTCGAAGCCGATATCGCGCTCGACCCTCTGGCCGAGGCAGCGCCTTTGTATCGCCGCCCGTATGTAGAGACGGCGAAGCCAGCACCTCTCGGCAAGGTTGAGCATCCCATAACGCTGGCAGATGCTCTCGAAAAATTGATCGGCTGCCCGGACCTATGCTCACGCCGCTGGATTTTTGATCAGTATGACTCCACCGTCGGCGGCCAGACCGTAAAACGCCCGGCCCAGGCGGATGCCGCCATCATCCGGCTTGAAGGCACCAAGCGGGCTTTGGCCATAACTGTGGATTGCACACCTCGTTACTGCGTCGCGGACCCGGAAGCCGGTGGTGCCCAGGCGGTCGCGGAAACCTGGCGCAACATCACAGCCACTGGCGCCAGGCCCTTGGCAATCACGGATAATATGAATTTCGGCAACCCCGAAAAACCAGAGATCATGGGCCAGTTCGTCGGCGCCATCAAAGGCATGTCCGCTGCCTGTATTGCGCTGGATTTCCCGGTCGTCTCCGGTAATGTCTCGCTCTATAACGAGACCGAGGGCCGCCCGATTCTGCCCACCCCAGCCATCGGCGCGGTCGGCGTGCTGGAGGATGCAGCGCAAGCGGTCGGCTACGGCCTTACGTCTGGCCTCACGCTGGTGGTCATCGGCGAGACTCGTGGCGAGCTTGGCAGGTCATTGTATTTGCGGGAAATTCTTGGCCGCGAAGACGGCGCACCACCGGCCATGGACCTTGCCGCCGAGCGCAAAAACGGCGATTTCGTCCGCGCGCAAATCCTCTCCGGCCATGTTTCCGCCTGCCACGACATCGCTGACGGCGGGCTGCTCGTCGCCATCACGGAAATGGCCCTCGCGGGCGGCACGGGGGTAGATTTAACCCTGGATGCCGGCCCGGAAATCTGGTTTGGCGAAGACCAGGCGCGCTACATTCTGGCCGTGCAAAACGCCCCCGCTCTATTGGCCGCCGCAGCAGCCGCAGCCATTCCCGCCACGCAGATCGGCACCAGCGTTAATGGGAATAAATTGACTCTCCACAATGCTGTTGCCATATCTTTGACACAGCTGCGCGAAGCCCATGAGGGATTTTTCCCGGCATGGTTCGCCTGAATAGGACTTAAAATGGCTATGCCAGCGGGTGAAATCGAAGCCCTGATCCGGGCCGCTTTCCCGGATGCGAAAATCGCGATCGAGGATCTGGCGGGCGATAACGACCATTTCGCCGCCAATGTCGTCTCTGAAGCCTTCCGCGGTGTCTCCCGCGTCCGTCAACATCAGATGGTTTATGCAGCCCTTGAAGGCCGCATGGGCAATGCCCTGCACGCTCTGGCGCTGCAAACCTCTGCACCCGAATAAGGATTTTACTTCCCATGGATAACCCGGTTTTCGTTGAAATTCAGAAGCATATCGACAGCAGTGAAGTTCTGCTCTTCATGAAGGGCACGCCTTTATTCCCGCAATGCGGTTTTTCCGCCCGTGTGGTGCAGATCCTCAAACACTCCGGCGTGCCGTTCGCCTCCGTGAATGTGCTGGAAAACCCCGAAATCCGCGACGGGATTAAAAGCTTCTCCAACTGGCCGACCATTCCCCAGCTTTACGTTAAAGGCGAGTTCGTCGGCGGCTGCGACATCATCACCGAGATGTATCAGAGCGGCGAGCTGACCTCGCTGCTGACCGAAAAGGGCGTTACCCAGAACGCAGCTTAAAGGCACCACTCCCTGGTCATCCTGTTCGTAACCGATGAACTGCCAAGACCAGGGGCGGCCGGCCATCTGGCCTTCAACCACGCCATTATCACCTGGCTGCGGGGCCAAGGCCACCAGGTAACGCTGTTGCTTACCGGGACGAGGCTTGCCGGACCCGTGGAGCAATATGCCGGGGCTGTGGCCGGGCCGCATATACGGCAGTTCGGCAAACGCATTTACGCCGCCTCCCCCACTGCCATCGCCGGGCTGTTGGGGCGCGCGGCGTTGCGCTATTTGCCGGCGGAGCTGGAGCGCAAACTGCGCCAGATGCGGCACGGGGCGGATATGGTGCTGGGCGGCTTCCCATCGCCCAACGACATCCGCTGGTGTACCCGCGCCGTTACCCGCCTGGCTCCCGAGGCGGTGCTGATCGACACTATTTTCCGCAGCCCGCTGCTGGCCGAGCCCGAGCTCAAGGCGTGCAATTCCATCATCATCGCGCATGATATTTTCCACCGCCGCGCCCAGGCCATGCAGGCCGCCGGCTACAGCGTGCAGCCGCGCGACCTCACCCGCGCTGCCGAGGCCGTGCTGCTGGGCCGGGCGCGCAGCATTGCCGCCATCCAGCCGGAGGAGGCCGAAATTATCGGCGCCATGTGCCCCGCGGCGCATGTGTTCACCACCCCCATGCCGGCTTTGCCCTGCCCGCCCACGATCCAGCGCGTGCCTGGGCGGCTGGTGTTCGTCGGCAGCGCCGGCCTGCCCAACCTCGACGGCATGCGCTGGTTCCTGGCCGAAATCTGGCCGCTGCTGGCGGGATACGGCATCACGCTCGATATCATCGGCGATTGCGGCACGGCATTGCGCCGCCTGCCCCCCGGCGTGCTGGCGCATGGGCGGGTGCCGGACCTCGCACCTTTTCTGCACCGCGCCTCGCTCGCCATCGCCCCGTTGCGCGCCGGCTCGGGGCTCAAAATTAAACTGCTCGATTATGCCAGGCACGGGCTCACCACGGTCGTCACCCCGCCCGCTCTGGCTGGTTTTCAGGCGGATGCCGCCGCCCCTTTCGTCGTGGCCGGCAGCGCCATCATCTTCGCGGAGGCCGTGCGGCGCCTGGTCAACGACCCGCCCCCGCCGGATGTGGCGTTGGATTACTGCATCCGCCATTACGGCCAGGACGCCAGTTTCGCCGCGCTGGCGGCAGCCTTGCACCCCGAAAATGCCATCCCGGCACGGCAGCGGTCTGAGTCGGACGCCTGACACCAACAGTCACGCAAATTTTATTACACCGAAACAGATTTTCCCGTTTCCTAAATTGCCGCCCTGCACCATAAAGGTGACGATTTGGTCATTCAGCGTTCATAACGCTGGGCAAGAGAGGCACAAGTGAGGTCGTCCAAGCGTCCGATATTCCGTAAGCGCCGGTTTAACCGCGCGAAATTGCAGGCCCTGGTTCTGGGCGTGATCGTCTCACTCGCCGCCGCCCCTGCGGCCCTGCCGCATAACCCGCTCAAAGCCATTTTCCATATGGAAAAATCAGCCGGGCTGCCGCGCAACTAACTTTCTCCCCTTCCCAACCCCTCCCCAACAAACCTCATCGAATCCACCCGCGAAACTTTACCTAAATAATCCAAATAACTGTTTTCTATGCGTTAATATCCACGGCGCAGTTTCATGCGCATGACGTGCCTTGTCTGCCATGCAAATGATTAGATTTCCCTCTGAACCGCCCCCGGCGGCATCCGGCTCCGCGCCTGTGCTCCCCACGCCCAAGGAGCTGCGCCAGCGCACCGCCCGGCGCGAGATTACCGAGCGCAGGCGCATCACCCAGCGCCTGCGCCAGGCTTTATGCACCGGCGGCTTTATGCTGCATTATCAACCCATTGTAGACCTGACCTCCGGGCTGGCCAGTGGTGCTGAAACGCTCATCCGGTTGCAGCATGCCAGGCGCGGGCTCATCCCGGCGGCGCATTTCATGCCCATCGCCGAGCGTTCCGATGTCATCATCGACGTTACCGGCTGGATTCTGAACACCGCCTGCGCCGAGGCTGCCGGCTGGCCCGGGCATTTTGCCTTGAGTACGGCGCTGTCGCAGCGCCACCTGCAAAGCGGGCGGCTGGTTCGCCAGCTGCTGGAAGCGCTCTCGCGCTGCGGCCTGCCGGCGGACCGGTTGCACATGGAAATAACCGAGTCGATGCTGCTCGATGAGAATGACGACACGATCTTTGCCCTGCGCGCGTTGCAAGGCCTCGGCGTGCCGTTCGCGTTGAATAATTTCGGCACGGGCTATGCCTCGCTGAGCGCGCTCAAACGGCTAAAATTCTCGACACTAAGGCTCGACCGCTCGCTGATCCAGAATCTGTCCGAAACCTCTGGTGTGGCCATTGTGCGCGCCGCGGTGGAGGCCGGGCATGCGCTGGGCTGCCGCGTGCTGGCCGATGGGGTGGAAACCGAAGAGCAGTTTCTGCGCCTGCGGGACATCGGCGCCGATGAAGGCCAGGGCCCGTATTTCAGCCCTCCGGTGGACGCCGCCGAAATGTCGGCCATGTTTACCCATAACTAGCCCAAACTGGCCCTAAGCCGGGCTAGTTAGGCTGGGGCTGCGGGCTGCCCTGGTGATGATGCGCGTCATGCCAAGCCTGGAGATCGGCCAGCGTCACATAGTCTTTATTGCCGGTATCGATTTTCGAGAAATTCTGCACGATACGTGTCATGCCGGCGGCCTGCGCCTGGGCGAGGGTCAAATGCCCGTCATGCGTGGTATTCGCGGCATTGAACTTGGCGATGAATTTCTGCTGCCGCGCGCTTGGCTGCGGCTGAGTCTGTGCCGAAGCCTGGGACTGGATGGTTTGGGCATGGGCAAACAACGGGGCCGCCAGCGGCAGGGCCAGAGCGATCATCGGTAACAAGCGGCGCATCGGGGGTTCCTCACAGTTGCCCCTACTCTAGCACCATGAAGTAACAGTCGTTTGTCCAGCGGGTAACAATGCCTTGCTCCCCCCGCGTTCGTAACTGGCGTTCGTAAAACGAGGTTACATGCGCCCGGGTGGCAAGGCGGCGCGGATTACGCCATAAACCTGCCCATGAGCACGGACCCGGCCGAACAGGCGATTCTCGACACGTTGCACGCCCATGGCGCGCGTAAATCCATCAGCCCCACGGATGCGGCCCGGGCCCTGTGCGGCAACCCAGCCGATGACAGCTGGCG
>JAMFRU010000131.1 GCA_026224875.1 Acidocella sp. | reverse complement strand
ATCAGCGACATCATCAAAGCAAGACCCAAACCAACCCATTCAGCCTCTCCAAATTGAGAAGCCAAATCAGAATCAATGTGAAGCCGTGCCGCAAGAGCCAGGAAAAATCCTAATGCGATTCCCCTGGAGGGGTTAGGGTGGTGCGGGGGGAATAATCGAAGCCTGCGGGCAGGGGCAATTTTATGTGCGCGCGGGTGAATTGCGCCGCCTGCCAGGCACTGCGATGTTTTGGAAAACAGGGTTGGAAAACGCCGCCCTAAGGAGCCACAAAATGTCAGGCCATGATACCACCGAGATCACCGGCATTATCAACCTTTACGGTTTTGCGGTGGACACCCAATGCTGGGATTTGTTCGACCGGATTTTTACCGCGGACGTAGAGGTGGATTTTTCCGCCAGCGCGCATTGGCAGAACCTGGCTGATTTCAAACGCGACTTCGCCGTGTTTCACGATCCGTTCGACAGCACACAACATGCGATGCTGAACCATCTCGTGCATGTTGAAGGGGATAAAGCGTACGCCTTCACCTATGGCAATTGGCGGCTCATTCGTAAGGCCGTGGATGGAGATCCGCGTTGGGATGGCACGGGCTGGTATGATGATGCGCTGGTGCGCACAAAAGATGGCTGGCGCATTGCCAAACGCGTGTGCCGGATTATGGACTGGAGCGGTAATCCGTTTGTGAATGAGACCATTCCCGGGGTAAAATTCGCGTTGAATACGACCGTGCTGCGGCAGGATGTGCGGCGGGGCGGGTGGGGTTCCTGGAGGCCATTCGCGGCCAATAGTTTCATTGTTAAGGTGCATAAGGCGGGGTTGAAGTGCGTAAAGCGGGCCGTTGAGCCGGTGTTAACGACTTTGCGCGAGGATGAGCACTGTCACATCTCACGCAAGGCTGGATCACATGTTACAGCACCCGCTCGAAGCAAAGCAGGCACATCAGGCTACCCACGCACATCCGGCTTCTAACCCTACGCAGCCGGGGCGGCAGGGTGAGGAGGATGCGCCTTTTACCCTGGCAGAGCGGCGTAATGCCATGCGTGTGCCGGCTATCAAGAGTGCCAAAATCATCACCGGGGGCGAGGTCAACCAGAGCGTCTATAATTGCCTGGTGCTCGATGAATCGCCCTCGGGCGTGCTGGTCGATCTAGGCGCCATGTTTACGCTGCCGGAAGAGATGGCGCTGCATATGACCGGTGGGGCCATCTACAGAGCGCGGCGCTGCTGGGCGGTGGGCACCAAGGCCGGGCTGGCCTTCGTGGGCGCGCAGGTGCTGAGCGCCGATACGGTGGAGAAACTGGCGCAACTGGGGCGCATGATCCAGGTGCAGGGTTTGCCGGCCACGATGGCGGCACTGCGGGCGCAAAGGTTTTTCGATAGCGCCGAGGTGCGCCGCGCCGCCGAGGGGGCCGAGGCTGCCTTTCACCGGCTCGAAACGGTACTTATGGGCTGAGGTTTAGCCGGTAAAGGGCGGCGCCGGGCCAGTTTTGGACCAGCGTGTAATTTGCGGCCAGGGCGTTGTTCAAAAGCACGTAGACTGCCGGGTTGCCTGTGTCTGGGCCGGGTGGCGGTTCGCGCCGCACGATGTATTGCGGCTGGGTGGCCAGAATGCGCTGCACTTCCGTCACCGGGTTTACGCCGGCGACTTGCGGCAGGGTCAGGCCCATCAGCTCCGAGGGTAATACGAAGCGGGTTGGCGGGGTAAGGCCGGTGATTGCATAGATGATCGGCTGCGAGTCGAACACGTACAGGCTTTTCGCGTGCGCCGTTGTTAGTGTGGTGGCGATTTCGGCGGGCAGGTCCGGGCCCGAGGAGCTGCGGAGTGCCTGCCAGCCGGCGTGCAGCGGCAAAATCGCGAGGGCGGGGATGAATACGTCCCGCAGGGCACCGCCGGTTTGTATGCGGGTCCAGGCGTAGCCGGCGAGCACGCAGAGGGCGGGCAGGATTTGCAGGAAATAATGGTCGTAGAAGGATTTGGCCGAAATGGCGCCGATGAGCCCGCCGAGCAGCCAGAGCAGCGGGAAATTGCTGACGAAGCCTCGCCGGCGAGCTGTGCAGGCCAGTACAAATGCCGTGAGGTAGAGCGATCCCCAGCGCCAAACCTGTGCCGAGAGCGCCCAGTCTATTTGGCCCGGGTGCAGTTTTACCCCGGCGCGACGGAAATTGCTGACCACGCTGCAACCCCACCATAGGGGCAATTGCCCGGCGGCGGCGTAGATGGCTGCAGCGGCAAATACGGGCACAGCAGCCGCCGCCACGGCGCTGGCAACGGCTTTGGCACCGCGCTGGTGGTACAGCAGGAGCAGGATAAAACAGGCCTCCGGCGCCATGACATATTTGACCATGAACGCGCAGCCCAGCGCCAATCCAGCGGCCCAGGCCGGGGCATCGGCTAGTACAGCCAAAACCGCCAGTGCGGTGAAGCTGGCCATGAAAAGCTCGCTGTTTGCCGAGAGCCCATCGTTGGAGAGCGAGCAAAGGACAAGCAATCCGCCCGCGAGCCAGCCGGCGGCGCGCTCGCGCGAGAGGATGGCGGTGATGCGGAACACCGTTGCCGCCAGCAAGGCGACGCAGACCATGGTGGCCACGCGCATCGCCGCCACGCCGGGGATAACGGTCTGAAACGCAGCGAAAATGGCGTAGATGCCGAGCGGTTTGTTGTCCCATATGGTGGTGTAGGGCAGGTGCCCGGCGCGCCAGGCCTGGGCCATGAGGAAGTACAGGCTCTCATCCCAGTCCAGCACCGTGCGGTGCAATATGGGCAAGCGGGTGGCCACAGCGGCGGCCAGAAATACGATAAAGGGGAGGCTGCGTTTCACACCGCCCATGCTTGCCAGGACCCCGCTTGCCGGGCAAGACAGGTGGCATAATGGAGGGCGGCATGAAGCGGTTCGGACTGATTGCGACAGTGGCGGTTTTGGCGGTGGCGGGTACTGCGAAAGCGCAGAGTGACGCCACCGGGCCGCAGCCGCAACTCCCTACCGAGGCGCTTTCCATCGTCTCCGACAGCGGCAAGACCTATAAATTTACCGTCGAGCTGCCGGTAACGGATGAGCAGCAGGATACGGGCGAGATGTTCCGCACCTTTATCCCCGCGGATTCCGGCATGCTCTTCATGTTTCCGCCGCCGGAAGCCGAGCATGATATGTGGATGAAAAACTGCCCGGTGCCGGAGGATATGGTGTTTATCGGCGCCGACGGCAGGATTAAGAGCATTGCCGAGAACACCGTGCCCTATAGTGAAAAGCCCGTCGGCAGTGGGCCGGTTCTGGCGGTGCTGGAGCTGCAGGGCGGGATTACCGCGACGGATGGTATCAGCGTGGGCGATAAGGTCATTGCCAAGCAGTTTCCCGGTAGCTGAGCCCTACGGCATAGGCGGGGGAAGCAAAAGGATGGTGGATTGCCTTGGGGTACAGATTTGCGAGCCTGGCCGATAGCCTCGGCTCTCGCCAACGCTGGGCGGCCGCTGGACAAAATCGGTACCTGTCCAAATCAGGGGCAAACCGCCTTTCGTAAACGGCAATGCTATAGCAGCTGTAGCTTGGTACAAGCCACGTATTCCAAAGGTCGTAACAACACCGGGAAGGTCCATGTTGATGCTCGTGACACAGGCTTACGACGGCGCGCCGATCGAGGAGCTGGCCACCCATGGCGAAGCCGATATCGGCCTCATGCTGGAACGCGCGGCAAAGCTCTATCAGAACCGGAGTGGCTGGCTGCCGGCGCATCAACGCATTGCAATCCTGCGCCGCCTGGCATCGTTCGTGCGGCGCGATGCCGAGGTGTTCGCGATGCTGATCGCGCGGGAAGGCGGCAAGCCGCTGACCGATGCGCGCATTGAGGTAGCACGCGCCATCAACGGTGTGGAAGGTGCCGCGGGTGAGCTTGAACATCTGGCTGGGGTCGAAATCCCGATGGGGCTGACCCCTGCTGCCGAGAACCGGCTGGCCTTTACCACGCGCGAGCCCATCGGCGTTGTTGCCGCCATTTCCGCCTTCAACCACCCGCTCAATCTTATCGTCCACCAGGTGGTGCCCGCCATTGCCACCGGCTGTCCGGTCATTATCAAACCGGCCGCCACAACGCCGCTATCCTGCCGGCATTTTGTCGCCTTGGTGCATGAGGCCGGATTACCGCCGGACTGGTGCCAGTTTGCGCTGCCGGCGGACAATGCGGTGGCGGAAAAACTCGTCACGGACCCCCGCGTTGCCTTCCTGAGCTTTATCGGCTCGGCGAAAGCCGGGTGGTCTTTGCGTTCCAAACTGGCGCCTGGCACACGCTGCGCGCTTGAACATGGGGGTGCGGCACCGGTCATCGTCGATCGCTCCGCAAGCCTGGACGCCATCATCACGCCACTGGTGAAAGGTGGTTATTATCATGCTGGGCAGGTCTGCGTTTCCGTGCAGCGGATTTTTGTCCACCAGGACATCGTGCAGGATTTTACGGACCGCTTTACCCCGGCGGTACAGGCTTTGGTGGTCGGCGATCCAACATTGGCCGAAACCGAGATGGGGCCGCTGATCCTTCCCAGGGAAGTCGGCCGCGTTGAGGCATGGGTCAGCGAAGCCGCTGCCGCGGGCACCAAAATTCTCACAGGCGGCAAGAGGAACAGTGACCGGGTTTATGCGCCAACCGTTCTGCTCGAACCGCCGGCTGAGGTGCGCGTCTCAACCCAGGAGGTTTTCGGCCCGGTCACCTGCATCTATGCCTATCGCGATCTCGATGAGGCCATCACGCGCGCCAATAGCCTGCCTTACGCCTTCCAGGCATCGGTCTTTTCCACCGACATCAATGCCGCCTTGCGCAGCGCCAGAATGCTGGAAGCCTCGGCGGTGATGGTAAATGACCACACCGCGTTCCGCACCGATTGGATGCCGTTCGCCGGACGGCGCCAATCGGGCTACGGCATTGGCGGCATTCCCTATACGATGCGTGATATGTCGCATGAGAAAATGATCGTACTCAAATTTTAGCGGCACGGGAAAAAGGAAATCGGCTCATGGCGTTGATCAAAGCATCGGACCTTCTCGTTAAGGCCCTGGAAAACGAGGGCGTAACCCATATTTTCGGCGTGCCGGGTGAGGAAAACCTCGATTTCGTCGAATCTCTGCGCACCTCCTCCATCAAATTGGTGGTCACCCGCCACGAACAACCCGCGGCCTTCATGGCAGCAACCTACGGCAGGCTGACGGGCAAGCCCGGCGTTTGCCTCAGCACGCTCGGGCCTGGCGCTTTGAACCTTGTTACAGGTGCCGCCTACGCGCTGCTGGGGGCCATGCCGATGATCCTGATCACAGGGCAGAAGCCGATATTGAGCAGCCGGCAAGCCCGCTTCCAGATCGTCGATATCGTCAACACCATGCGGCCTTTAACCAAACTCTCGCGCCAGATCGTGAGTGCCGCCAGCATTCCGGCAGCCGTGCGCGAAGCTTTCCGCATCGCCTGCGAGGAACGGCCCGGCCCGGTGCATCTTGAATTGCCCGAGGACATTGCACGGGAAATGACCGAGCATGGTGCAGTGATCCCGCGGCATGACATCCCCTTGCCGGTCGCCCCCGAAGCAGCCCTCGCACATGCCGCGGACATTATAGCCGCCGCCAAGCGGCCGCTGGTTATGCTGGGTGCGGGTGCGAACCGTGTGGCGTTAACGGGGGCACTGTCCTCATTCGTGAAAACGACCGGCATTCCATTCTTCACCACGCAAATGGGTAAAGGGGCGGTGACCGGCTGTTCCGAACTCTACATCGGCACGGCTGCTTTATCGGAACGCGATTACATCCATCGCATGATCGACCAATCCGACCTGATCATCGCCATCGGCCACGACACGGTGGAAAAGCCCCCCTTCCTCATGGGGCCGGAGCAGCATGTGCTGCACGTCGGGTTTATGCCCGCCACCGTCGAGAGAGTGTATTTCCCGGACACGGAAATCATCGGCGATGTCGGCCCCGGATTGCTGCGTCTGGCCGAATTGCTGCACGGCAGGCTGACACGGGATGCAGATTTCCTTGCCCTGAAGGACGTTGTGATCGCCCATGTGGGGGACCGTGCCACCGAGAGCCGCTTTCCGCTCACGCCACAGCGTATCGTGCATGATGTGCGCCAGGCGGTGCCGGAGGACGGTATCGTCGCACTCGACAACGGCATGTATAAAATCTGGTTTGCTCGCAACTACCGCACGCATATTGCCAACACGCTGCTGCTGGACAATGCCTTGGCGACAATGGGTGCCGGCCTGCCCTCGGCCATGATGGCGGCGATGCTCAACCCGGGCAGACGCGTGCTGGCCGTTTGTGGCGATGGCGGGTTCATGATGAATGCGCAGGAGCTGGAAACCGCGCTGCGGATGAAGCTCGACCTGGTGGTGCTGATATTGGAAGACCATGCCTATGGCATGATCCGCTGGAAGCAGGCGGTCGATCACTTCCCCGACCATGGCATGACCTTCAACAACCCCGATTTTGTGCAATACGCCGCCGCCTATGGCGCAAAAGGCAGGCGGGTTACTGGCGTGGACGATCTGGCGCCGGCACTAGAGGCCGCTTTCACCGAGGGCGGGGTGCAGCTGGTCTGCGTGCCGGTCGATTACTCGGAAAACCTGCGTGTGTTGATTGATGAGTTGAACGAGCTGAACAGCTGAGTCTGGGTCAGACATGTGATTGCCGGATGGCAAATGGGCCGAGACAACCGGTTGAACCATGTTGAAAAAGTCGTGTTTTACTCCCTTTTTGAAGGCCGGCGTATCTCGCCTTGGCGCATTATATAAGGTACTACCCGCTCACGGAGCGTAGCTCAGCTTGGTAGAGCGCTAGCTTTGGGAGCTAGAAGCCGGAGGTTCGAATCCTCTCGCTCCGACCAAAAATGTGTCGGTTGGTTCGTGTTGGGTTTAAGCGTGCGGAAAAACTGCCCAGGAATATTGTCCACAGGTTGTTGTGTATTTTCAGCAGCTTATGGTCATTGGGCGATTTGCGGTGCGTATAAAATTCAAATCCGGGCGCCCCGGCCAGTCAGGAGATGAGGCAATGCGGGCACGTATCTATCTTCCTCCCAAATCGGCCATGCAGTCGGGCCTGGCCCGCACACAGCGCTGGATGCTGGAATATGAGCCGGAGCGCCAGAAACTCCGTGACCCGCTGATGGGCTGGACCGGCTCGGACGATATGCGCCAGCAGATCCACCTGAGTTTTGACACGAAAGCTGCGGCGGTTGCCTATGCCGAGGCGCAGAACATCCCCTACGATCTGGAAATCCCCCCGGCGCGGGTGCAAAAGCCGAAACTCTACGCCGATAACTTCCGGGCCGACCGCAAGGAAAACTGGACGCATTAGGCGGGCCGGGGTACCACCAACCTGCCTGGGATCCCAAGCGCCCTTAGCTCAGCTGGATAGAGCACGAGACTTCTAATCTTGAGGCCACTGGTTCGACTCCAGTAGGGCGCGCCAGTTTCTTGTTGAGAAACAAGCGTTTTTTGGAGGCTCCGTGAGGCCACCGCGCGGAGCAGTTTCCTCGTCCCCCTCAGTTCCCCCAAAATGGCCTCCCGAGGTGCTGTGGGATGGCGAGGAGTGCCGCGCTAGTTTCCGGTTAACCTGCGGGCTGTGCTGATCGAGACCGTCGACCGCGATTACGGCGTGTTCGAGGATGGGCATTTCCGTGTGGGTAAGTTTTCTGCTTACTTGGCCGGCCAAGGTATCTCCTGGCCGAGCTTGGCATCGGGCGCGCTGGCCTTGGACAAGGACACCTTCAAGGAAATGGCCCGTGCCCGCCCTCAGCTGCGCGCCCTACATCAGTTGCGCGAGACGCTGGTCAGCTTCCGCGAGTTGAAGTTGGCGGTGGGTGACGATGGACGGAATAGGTCGCCGCTGTTTCCGTTCTCATCGCTCACCAGCCGCAACCAGCCCTCGACGACGGCATGGATTTTTGGCCTTCCGTCCTGGATGCGAGGCCTCATCGAGCCCAAACCGGGCATGACCCTGGCATATGTGGACTTCAGCCAGCAGGAATTGGCTATCGCGGCCGCTCGGTCCGGTGATGAAGCCATGCAAGCCGCCTACAATTCCGGCGATTTCTACATGCACTTCGCGGCCCAGGCGGGAGCGGTACCGCCCGGCGCCACGAAGGCCTCGCATCCGGTTGAACGCGAGCGCTTCAAACAGTGCGCGCTGGGCGTTCTCTTTGGCATGACCGAGCATGGCCTCGCCGGCAAGCTCGGCATCAACCTCAGTGAAGCAGCGCAACTGCTACGTGCGCACCATGCGGCTTATTCGGCGTTCTGGCGCTGGTCGGACGGCGTGGTCGATACCGCCATGAATACCGGCAAGCTCCAGACTGTTTTCGGTTGGTCGCTGCATGCTACGGGTAAGACGAAGAATCGCACACTGCGGAATTTCCTCATGCAAGCCACTGGCGCCGAGATGCTTCGCATCGCATGCATCATGCTAGAGGGAGCGGGCATTCACGTCTGCGCGCCGGTTCACGACGCTGTGCTGATCGAAGCCCCGGTGGGTGAGATCGACGACACGGTGGCGCGGGTACAGGCCATCATGCGTGATGCCAGCGCGATCGTGCTGGGTGGTTTCGAGGTAGGTACGGAGGCAAAAATCATTCGCCCGCCGGGACGCTTTCTTGAGGCCAAGAACGCGCCGATGTGGAATCGCGTGATGATGCTTTTGGACCGCGAGGACGACATGGTCGAAGTGGGGCAAGGCTGATGCCGCCCGCCCCAATCTGGCCGCACCCGCCCGGCGTTTCTTCTTACGCACAGCCTGGGGAGCAGCGACTGAAATTCGACGAATCGAGCGGCGTTTTCCGCCCCTATACGCGGGTGGAGCGCTACGTGCGCACGATCCCCTTCGCTTGGCTGCGCTGCGCTAACAGGCTGCCTGGCTCAGCCCCAGCGGTGGCGACGTCGCTGTGGTTCCTGGCCGGCGTGAAGAAATGCTCGACATTCAGGCTCACTGCCGAAGCGGTTGACCTCGCGGGGTGCGGTCGGAAATCACTGTACCGCGCCCTCACCGTGCTGGAAAACGCCGGTTTGATCAGCATGCAGAGGCGCCCGGGCGCGCGCCCGATCATAACTATCAACACGCAACGTACCGGGCCGGGCACCGAGGATCCCGCCGGGGCACCAACATAATCGCCCCCCAATGAGTAGGTGCCCGCCGGGCAGCGCTGTGTTCTCGTCCAGACGATTCAGCGCCTAATTCAACGAAAGGTAAGACATGACAACCAATGACACCGATGGTTCCGTAGCGAACATACAAGCCGGCGACGGTGTACCAGCGT
>JAMFRU010000014.1 GCA_026224875.1 Acidocella sp. | reverse complement strand
TGCTGATCTGGCGCTTGGTTTCCCCGCTTGATCTCCCCGCTTGATCTCCCCGCTTGATCTCCCCGCTTGATCTCCCCGCTTGATCTCCCCGCTTGATCTCCCCGCTTGATCTCCCCGCTTGATCTCCAAGAAAACCATATGCCAGGATACCGCAATGGCTGTCAGACAGGCTCTACCAGAGGATGCTGCTCGCATTGCGGAGATCCACACGGCGTCGTGGCAAACCGCATTCCGCGGCATAATGCCCGATGATTTTCTGGACAATCAAAATGCCGAGGCGCGGCGAATTGAATGGCTTCAGAACATGCGTGAGTATCCCGGCAATCTGCTCATTGTCGAAGATGGTTCAGCGGGCGTTCTCGGCTTCTCCTGTACCGGCCCTGTCACAAACCAGGAAATGAACCGGTTCGATGGCCGGATTTTCGGGATACATGTGGCTCCTGATGCAAAGAGACGAGGATATGGCCAGCAACTGATGATTTCGTCTTTTAAACGGTTAGCTTTGCTCGGCTGCAGGAATGCGATGCTCTGGACCCTTGAAGAGAATGCTCCTGCCAGATTGTTTTATGAAAAGCTCGGCGGACAAATTGTTGATCGAAAGCTTATAATGCTTGCCGGGAAAGAGCTTGCAGAAATTGCATACAGCTGGGACGCCCTGGTTCTGCAAAATGGACATCAGGGATGATACCGGCACAATTCAATGAAGATATCGGCCTGAAAATCAGGCGGGCAACTTCAAATGACGCAGCTTCCCTTTGCAGAATCCTAAACGAAATCATCACGATCGGGGGCACGACCGCACTGGAAACAATGCTGTGCGAAGCCGAGCTTGACGAACACTACATAAGCGGCCCCGATTGCATCATCTGTTTTGTCGCCGAAGTATTTGATGGCGAAATGCATGGCTTCCAAACGCTCGTGAAAAATAGCAAATTACCGGATAATTGGGCTGATATCGGCACCTTCACGAGACGCGAACCGCTCATCGCGGGAGTCGGTACAGCGTTGTTCGAATACACGAAAACAGCCGCCCGCGCGTGCGGCATCTCTGCCATTAATGCAACAATCAGGGCGGACAATAACAGCGGTATTCCGTATTATGGCAAGCTGGGGTTCAGGACATACAAAATCGCCAACGCCGTACTGCTTAAGGACGGCACGCCAGTGGATCGTATATCCAAGGTCTACGATCTCAGGTGAGACGCAGCTTAAATCAAACCCACAGCGCCTGCGCCGAGCCCAGTTGTGCGGCCGGGCGATCCCAATGCAGTGCAATGCCGCCCACCGTTACCGGCGAATGCAATCTTCGCGCGGCCCCCCAAGGCGTCTGCTCAATCTTCTGATCATAATCCGCCTCGCGCATGCCGGTAAACGCCGGACCCGTGGCATTCTCCCCGCAGCCAGCAAGTGCCGCCGCCGTTCGCGCCAGCGAAACGCGGGCGGTGATGGCTTTGCCCTCCCGCAGCCGCAGGGCGAGGCCACGCAGCGCCGCCGCCGCCATGAAATAGCCGGTTGCATGATCGAGCGCCTGAACCGGTAAAGGCACCGGCCGCTCCGCGCCTTTCCAGCGCATGCCAGAATCGGCGATGCCGGTGGACATCTGCACGAGGCTGTCAAAACCGCGCCGGCCACACCAAGGGCCGCTCCACCCCCAGGCGCATAGCGACACCTCAATCAGCTCTGAATTAAGTGCGCGCCTCGCCGCCTCGCCCAGCCCCAGCCCATCCAGCGCGCCCGGCCGGTAGCCATGGACGAGAATATCCGCCCCGGCGAGCAGTTGCTCGAACCGCGCGCGCCCCTCGCCGCCACGCAAATCCAGCCGCGCGCAGCGTTTGCCTAGCGTTACATCCGGCACAATTCCGGGCTCATCCCAGCCCGGCGGGTCTATCCGCAGCACATCGGCGCCAAGCCCGGCGAGGAGACGCGTCGCCACGGGCCCGGCCAGCACGCGGGTGAGATCGAGCACCCGGATACCGCGCAGCGGGCGCGCCGGATTGGGGCGCCAGGTTCTTCCCGAGACAGTGCTTCCCGAGACCGGGCCCGTATGGCTCAGCGCGATCAGCGGCTCTGCCGCCACCGCCCGCCCCTGAGGATGTTCGCGCCACTCGGCCTGGGAGCGCATGCGCGCCGCGCAGCCACCGGCTTGCACGACAGCACGCTCCAGGGCATTGCCTCCCCACCGGGACACAGAAGCCGCGACCGCCTCCCGCTCCCCGGCGCATCCCAGCACCGCAAGTGCTGCGGCCCGATGGTGCGGGGCATTGGTGTGCAGCTTTATCCAGCCATCTTTCGTAAGATAGTCGCCGGCTATGGTGTCCCATGGGGATGGAAGCGGCCACCCCAGCGGTGACAATGAATAACTGAACCAGGCCGAAGCAAGATGCCGATCGACAACAACCGGCGCCGGCGTGCCGCCCGCCACGGTCAGAAGGTCAGCCAACGCGAGCCCAGCCGCACCGATGGATGCGATAGCAAGGTCGGTGACAGGAAAACCGGAGGAAAAACGCTCGTCCCCCGTCGCCTGCATGCGAGTAGGCCAATCGCCGTTCAATCCGAGATCGCGGGCGGCAGCTGTAAGAATGGCGGTGGTAGGGCTGTGCTCTGGAAGCTGTGCGGCCATGGTGCAAATTCTACGTCCGCTGGAATGTTCAAGGCAAGTATTGTGCCCTGCCTGGAGCCAGGCGGCAGTACCACTCGCCAAGCACCCGATAGCAGGCGCAATTGCCTCATCTGCCTGTCATCGCTAAGTTGGCGCCCTGCAAGCGCGCGGCTGGGGATCTGACAACAAACAGACGCCAAGAAGCGCCGCCGGCCAAAATACGCGCCCCGGGTGGCGGGAAACATGCCAATGGGAGAAAGCGACGGATGGCGGATTCAGATGGGCAGGCAGGCCATGCAGATGGGGCAGGTGATCCAGCCGCCGCATCCCCCGCGGATACCAAACGGCCGTCCATCCTCGACCCATTACGGGAGAAAACATACCGGGCGATCTGGTCCGCCAGCGTGCTCTCCAATTTCGGGCAACTGATCCAGGGCGTGGGTGCCGCCTGGGCGATGACACGCCTGACCAGCGCGCCGGACAAGGTCGCCCTGGTGCAAACCGCCAGCATGCTGCCGCTTATGCTGGTATCGCTGCCAGCCGGCGCAATCGCGGATATGTTCGATCGCCGCAAGGTAGCACTCGCGGGATTGGGCTTTGCCTGCGCAAGTGCCGCCGGGCTCACCATCTGCGCGCTGCTGCATCTCATCACCCCCTGGCTGCTGCTGAGCTTCTGCTTCTTCATTGGCAGCGGGGTCGCGCTGTACAGCCCGCGTACTCGCGAGCTTCCAGGGTGCGATGACAGGCGGGGTGGCACTCGGGGCCTGGGCCTGGGGGCATGTGGCGACGGCAGACGGGATCGGCACCGCGATCATCGTGTCGGGCATTGCCGTGGTGTTGACGCCTCTGATCGGGCTGTGGCTGCGCATGCCGAGCGTCTCGGCCTCCGATGCCGATATGGCGGAATTGATCGATCTTCCCGAGATGCAGTTGCGCCTGACGCCCCGCAGCGGGCCGATCGTGATCGAACTGGATTATCGCGTGGATCCGGCACAGGCGCGGGAGTATTATGGGGTGATGCAGAAGATCAGAAGCATCCGCCTGCGCACCGGCGGGTTTTCCTGGTCCCTGTCGCGCGATATCGGCAATCCAGAGCTATGGACGGAGCATTACCACTGCCCGACCTGGGGCGACTACCTGCACCAGCGCTCGCGTATGACCCAGGCAGACCGGCAGACCCAGGCCGACGCCAGCGCGTTTCAGATAGCGGGCCAGCCGTTACACGTACGGCGCCGCCTGGACCGCCCGTTTGGCTCCGTCCGCTGGCAGGAAGGCTCGGTGGACGACCATTCCGATTTGATCCGGATCGATTTGCGGCCGGGACTCTAAGAGACTGTTTCAGAAGTCCCATACGGTCCCGTCACCCCGCGAAAGCCCCGTCATTCCCGCGAAAGCAGGGGATCTCTGGCTCCCAAGGCCATGGGAGTCACAGATTCCCGCTTTCGCGGGAATGACGGGGTAATGTCACCAGAGCGACTTCCGAAGCAGTCTCTAAGCCGCCTCTGGAAAGCCCAACTGGCGGCGTAGCGCGGCCGGCACCTGCCGCGCGGATTTGGCGCGCGGATAGGGCATTTCCGCGATGGGTGTGGCCGCTGCATCGCGCTCGTCCCAATTATGGAAATGCATGCGGTCCACATTATCGACGAAGCTCTCCGCCAGCGCGCCTTCGGCCAGGAGCAAAGCATGATGCGCCAGCTCCAGATGGTAATAGGTGAATCGCTCGGGCACATCGTATTCCCGGCGGATACTGCCGCCATTTATCAACGCCGCAGCCTGCACCAGCACATTGCCCAGCAACAGCGCATGGTCCGGTGAGAGCAGCAGGTCGCGTCTGGGCAGCCCCGCCCCCAGCGCCCCGGCGCTTATGCGAATGGGCAGGCTGCGCAGCCTGCCGGCAAAGCGTGTGTCCACTTCGGAGCGCCCGACCCAATGCAGAAGGGCAGGGCCGTCTCTGGTCAGCAACATGTCGCCTGGGCGCAGATCCTCGACGGTGGTCTCACCGCCCGGCGTGGCGATAAATGTGCCGGGGTAGAAGCACAGGGTCAGATCGGTGCCCCCCGTGCCGTCGCTGGCGAGGTGGAAGTCGGCACTGGTGATGCCGGCGGGTTCGGTGAGGCTAAGCGTGTCCAGCAGCCCGCCCAGCCCGTCGTAAAGCGAGAGCGTGCCCGCGCTGAACGTTTCGGCGGCGGCGTTAAGGCCGGCGAGGTCGATGGTGTTGCCGCCGAAATCAGTAATGGTGCCGGCGAAATTCCCCGGGCTGGTAAGGTCCAGCGTAGCGCCGGTGCCCAGAAAGTCGATGCCGCGCCCGCTATCGATGGCGCCAAGGCTCACCAGACTGCTGGCGCCGATATCGATGCTCGGGTCGATGGCGATCATGAGCGAGCCCGGCTGGCCGCTGCCGGCGGCATCGGTGAGGATGACGCCGATGGTGCGGGACGGATTGGCGCCATTGCCATAAGGGTCGGCATCGGTGGAGGAATATTGCACCGATTGCAGCGCCGCCTGGTAATCGGCGGCACTGGCCGTGCCCGCCAGGGTGAGCGTGCCATTGGTGAAACTGCCGGTGATGCCCGATTGCGGCGTGAAGCTCAGCAGATCGCCCGGCAGATTGCCACTGGTAAGGTAAATCACGGCACCAGTGATCTGGGTGCCGTCCGGATCGCTGATTGTGCCGGTGGCATCCGCGCTTACCGCCGCCCCGCCGGGCGTGTAGGTCCCCGGCGTGCCGCCGGCGAAGGAGGGCAGGCGGCTCACCTCGATAGAGAGTGTTTCCGTCGCCGTACCGCCATTCCCGTCCGCCACGGTGAAGGTGAATTGGTCCACCGGGGAGCTGCCCGTGGCGGCACTGTCGATGGCGGCGCTGTTATCGGCGCTGTAGGAATAACTGCCGTTGCCGTTGAGCGTGAGATGGCCATAGGTGCCGGCGACGGAACTGCCCACCGCGCCGCCGGCGATCGAGGTAATCGTCAGGCTGTCGCCATCCGGGTCGCTATCGCCGGTCAATGCCGCACCGGTCACCACCCCGCCCGCCACAAGTGCTGCCTGCGCGCCGCCGGCGGCAACAACCGGGTTGCGGTCGATGCTGATGGAGAGGGTTTCGGTCGCCGCCCCGCCATTTCCGTCCGACACGGTATAGCTGAAATGGTCCACCGGCTTGCTGCCGGTGGCCGCCGCGGCGAGGGCGGCGCTGTTGTTGGCACTGTAGCTATAGCTGCCATTGGCATTGAGCGTGAGCACGCCATAGCTGCCGGAGATAGCACTCCCCAGCACGCCGCCGGAAATTGCCGTGATGGTTAGGCTGTCGCCGTCCGGGTCGGTGTCGCCGGCAAGCGCGCCACCGGTGGTGGAACCGCCCGCAAGCACCGCAGCCTGGGACCCGCCGCTGGCGATGATCGGGTTGCGGTCGATGGTGATGCTCAAACTCTCCGTCGAGCTGCCGCCCTTGCCGTCCGAAACGGTGAAGGTGAACTGGTCCACGGGCTTGGTACCCGTGGCCGCAGAGGAGATGGCGGCGCTGTTATTGGCACTATAGGAGTAGCTGCCATTTCCGTTGAGCGTGAGGTTGCCATAGGTGCCGGCGACGGAACTGCCCACCGCGCCGCCGGCGATCGAGGTAATCGTCAGGCTGTCGCCATCGAGATCGGTATCGCCGGTAAGTGCCGCACCGGTAACCACCCCGCCCGCGACCATCGAGGTATGCACCCCGCCGGAGACGATGCTGGGCGGGCGGTCAACGGTGATGACGCTGGTTTTCGGCGTGGCACTCAGCACGCCGTCCCCGATCTCCCAGTTGACTGAGCGGGTGGGATGGGCGCCGCTGCTGCTATCCGTGCCGGTGTCCTGATAGGTCACCTCACCGAGTGCTGCTTCATAGGCGCTGACGCTATCCGTACCACTGAGGCTGAGCGTGCCATTGGCGGCGCTGTAGGTAATTTTGCCGGAATCGAGCGTGCCGCTGGTACTGCCGTTTATGCCGAGCACATCACCACTCTGAAAGCCGGACAGAGTGACGCTGGCGCTGGCCAACGAGCCGTCCGGTGCGGTGATGACCGGTGCCGCGCTGAGCAGCGTAAGGCCGGCCCCACCCTGCACGGCATCAATGCTGGTGCCGCTGAGGGTGAGGGTGGGCGGGATCGGCACAAAGACGACGGCCGTGGGCAAGGCATCGCCCGACGATGACGTCAGATGCGCGGTGTTGAGCATCGCCACAGGTGCGCTGCTGCTCGAAACATTACCGGTATAGATATCGTCTTCATCAGTGGTGAGGTAATAATCGCCGGTCGATGGATCGATGGTGATGCCGGTGATATCGGCCAGTGGGTCGGTGAAAGGGAAACTGGAGAACGACTCATCCCACACCTTTACGGGCACCCCGGCGGCATTGATCTTGAACACCCCGGCGACACTAGCGGTACCGGGGTTGAGATAGGCGTTGGTGGTGAAATACAGCGTGGAATTGGCGCTGTCATACGTCACGCCGGAGACCCCGCCATCGCTCTGCGGCACGTTGGTCGTGGCAATCGTGGCGCTGTTCGTGCCCATGTTCGCGGTCACACCGGTGATTTTGTAGATGTAATTGCTCTTGAGCGTGAGCGAATCGGACGAGGCATGCACGCCGCCCGAGCCGGTGGAGGTTGCGCCGCCGGCATAGATGGTGGAATCTGCCTGGTCGAATGTCAGCGACGTAACGCCGAGCGGCAGCGTGCCGATTTTGACCAGTGCGGTCGGCGCCGAGTTGAAGCCGTTGGCGAAATGGTCGGCGTACAGGCTCGTGCCGTCAGCGTAATACAAAATGTTGTTGGTGCTGTCGACGGCGATGTTCGTCATGATGTAGCTGGCGTCGGTTGCGGTGCCCACCTGTGTGCTGGTGGTAAAGCTGGGCGCGACACCGAAGGTCTCGCGGTAGACGGTCGAGATTTCGGACGAGCCCGGGTCTGTTAACACAGTAACAAAATAATTATTTGAGGCGAGGTTGATCGCGATCCCCCGATAGGAGGCAATGCCGCTCACGGGCTGGCCTGTGCTGACCACCGTGGGAGAACCCGAGATAGTCGTGCCAGCAACACCGATGTCAGCGATCGAACTAAGCGTGCCGCCGTCGGTGGTGACGAAAAGTATTTCTCCGCTCTGGGACATGGTCGCTCCGGCCGCATCCGCGGCTTTTTATGGTTTTCCGCCGCGGTTGGCGTGTAACGGCACGCGCGGTTTTCTAACAGCTGTACCGGGCGCGGGCAATACATTTCACTTGCGGCTTGGTGTGTAAGGATTAGTTCCTCAAAAGAAACTTAAGATACATTCCGAAAGCGGCCCGAAAGCGGCCCGGAACCGGCGGTATGCCCTTGCTCTGCACTGAAAAAGCAGCAACAAGTGACCGCAATGAGATCGTTATATGTGTGGTGAAATATATGGCGAATTTCGCTTAAGGCGCGGTTAACAAACTAACTCTAAACAGCGTTTCTATCTCCAGTGCCGAAAGCAAAGCGCGCATAAACGCCCATAATCCAACACAGCAGCGGGGAGCACGATGTCCGACTCTTTTCTAGGCGAAATCAGAATGTTCGCGGGCAATTACCCGCCCCAGGGCTGGGCGTTGTGCGACGGCAGTCTGCTCAATATCTCACAATACGACATGCTTTATTCGCTGCTGGACACGATTTATGGCGGAGATGGAACGACCACTTTTGGCCTACCGGATCTGCGCTCGCGCGTACCGGTGAATATGGACGGCGCGCATCCGCTCGGCAGGCCAGGCGGGCAGGAGAAGGTGACCGTGACAACGCCGCAGATGCAGGGGCACACGCACCCGCTGATGGCGGCGACAACCGGCTCCAGCAACTCACCGGCGGGCAATTACCTCAGCACGGCCGCCAGCTCGCAGCAGGGGGTCAACGTCTATACCACTCTTACCGCGGCACAAGTGGCACTCTCCTCTGCCTCCATCACCCCCGCCCCCGGCGGCACCAGCGGCGGGGCAGTGCTGCCGCATGATAACATCCAGCCTTACCGCTGCATCAATTTCATCATCTCGCTCGCGGGCCAGTATCCCTCGCGCTCTTAGTTTTTCGCGTTTCTTGGTTTTATTACAAAAGCGGGATCATTTGCATGTCAGAAGCTTTTATCGGTGAAATCCGGCCGTTTCCCTATACGTTTGCGCCACTCTACTGGGCTGAATGCGATGGCCAGCTGCTCAACATCAATAGTTATCCGCAGCTTTATAAGGTGATCGGCACGCTCTACGGCGGCGACGGCAGAAACACATTCGCTCTCCCCGATCTGCGCGGGCTGGTCCCGGTGGGTGTTGGTGCCGGGCAGGGGCTGACCCCGTATACGATCGCCTCGACCGGCGGCGCCACCACCGTGGGCCTGACGCTCGAGCAGCAGGCGCCGCATACGCACGGCCTGGGCGCGGATAATGAAATTGCCACCGATCCCACACCCAGCCCCGCGATGCAGCTGGCGCGCGGGCAATCCAAGGTCGGAACCGTACTGGAAAAAGTCTATTGCTACGCGGCGGCGGTACCCGATGCCAAAATGAATCCCGCCGCAATAGCGCCCGTGGGCGGCGGCAAGCCGCATAACAACATGATGGCCTATCTGGCGCTGAATTTCTGTATCGCCGTACAAGGCGTGTTCCCACTGCCACCGAGGAGCGAGGCATGAGCAGCAATTATCTGGGCGAAATCAGGTCGTTCTGTTTCGGATTCGTACCAAGGGGCTGGCTCGCCTGCAACGGCCAGCTGGTGTCGCGCAACGCGAACGCGGCGTTGTTTTCCCTGCTCAACTATACCTACGGCGGCGCCGGCGATAAATTCGGTCTGCCCAATCTGTCAGGGCGCGTGCCGTTGCATTGCGGAATCGTCCGTCAGACCATGACCACCTATACGCTGGGCGACGCCAAAGGCGAGACCGGACACGTGCTGACGGGGGACGAGATTACGCAGCATAACCATCTGCTCATGGCCAGCTCGGGGGCTGCCGATATTGCAGTGTCCGGCCAGTGGCCGGGGCCAACCGTGGTGCTGGCGCAAGCGCAGGCCGCTGTGGCGGCTGGTGGCCAGACCACGGTGGCACTCTACGGCTCTGGTGCCGCAACTGTAACAATGTCCCCGGCTTCCATCGTCAACAACGGCACACCGCATGAAAACCAGCAGCCCTATCTCCCGCTCAATTTCTGCATCGCCACCAGTGGGATTTTTCCGAGCCGCACTTAGCCAGCTAACGCATCGAGCAGCGGTTTAAGCAGCGCACCACAGGGGCGGGCGCGGCTGGTGCATGGGCTGAGGGTGCTTCGGGCATTTATAGCGCTGGCGGTAGCGAGCTTTGTCTAGCGCCTGCTGCCGGCACCCTGGGCACCCAAGCGCGGTGCCAGCGTTACGCGGATGCCATTTTTGGCACGCAAGGTAATCAGCCCCACCGGTTCAACGATAAAACCCGGCACAAGTTTTATGCTGAACGCCTGGGCAATCGTGGCAAGAATAATCTGCCCTTCGGCAACGGCAAATGACATGCCGATGCAGATGCGCGGGCCCGCGCCAAAAGGCAGATAAGCAAAGCGGTGGCGGCCGGCCGATGCCTCCCCCCGCTTTCGCGCGGGGCGGGGTACGCAGCCGACACATGTTAGAGTGCAACCCAGCCCCCCCGCAAACGGCCCCCAGCGGGGGGGTTGTAAAAGTGTTTTTTAAACCCCCCACGT
>JAMFRU010000130.1 GCA_026224875.1 Acidocella sp. | reverse complement strand
GCAGTATTCGCCCGGGATCGCCACCGATTTCTCGCTGTTCTCGCTCCATCTGGCGGGTGTTTCCTCGCTTTTGGGCGCCATCAACTTCATCGCGACGATTCTCAACATGCGCGCGCCGGGCATGACCATGTTCAAAATGCCGCTTTTCTGCTGGTCGATCCTGGTGACGGCGTTTTTACTGCTGTTGGCCATCCCGGTGCTGGCGGGTGCTGTGACCATGCTGATTATGGACCGCAATTTCGGCACCTCGTTCTTCGAACCCGCCGGCGGCGGCGATCCGGTGCTGTTCCAGCATCTATTCTGGTTCTTCGGGCATCCGGAAGTGTATATCATGATCCTGCCGGCCTTTGGCGTGATCAGCCATGTGGTCTCCACCTTCTCGAAAAAGCCGGTCTTTGGCTATCTGGGCATGGTTTTCGCCATGGTGACCATCGGTTTCGTGGGCTTCATCGTCTGGGCGCATCACATGTTCGTCTCGGCCATAGGCACGGATTCGAAGGTGTATTTCGAAGTTGCAACGCTGGTGATCGCGGTGCCCACGGGCATTAAAGTGTTCTCGTGGATCGCGACGATGTGGGGCGGCTCGATCGAGTTCAAAACGCCGATGCTCTGGGCCATGGGCTTCATCTTCCTGTTCGTGCTGGGCGGTGCCACCGGCATCGTGCTGGCCAATGCCGCACTCGATCAGGAGCTGCATAACGACTACTTCCTCATCGCCCATTTCCATTACGTGCTGAGCATGGGTGCCGCCTTCGGCATTTTCGCCGGGTTCTACTACTGGATCGGCAAGATGACCGGGCATCAATACCCGGAGTTCTGGGGCAAGGTGCATTTCTGGACCTTCTTCATCGGCGTGAACCTCACCTTCTTCCCGATGCATTTTCTGGGTCTGGCCGGCATGCCGCGCCGCTACCCGGATTATGCCGATGCCTACGCCGGCTGGAACTACGTCTCCTCCATCGGCTCGCTGATCTCCGGCTTCTCGACACTGGTGTTCTTCTACGTGCTGTACCGCGTGTTCACGGGTAAGGATCAGCTGGCCGATAATTACTGGGGCGAAGGTGCGACCACGCTGGAATGGGCCGTGCCTTCCCCAGCACCTCAGCACACTTTCCTCGACGTACCGGTGATCCGCTAAATCATGACCACACAGGCCGCCATCTACACGCCGCATCTGGGTGCCGAGCCGGGCGACTGGCTCGCTTTGCTCAAGCCGCGCGTGATCAGCCTGGTGGTTTTTACCGGCGCCATCGGGCTGATCATCGCACCTGGGCATAAGAACCCGATGATGGCGGCGATTGCGATTTTCGCCATCGCGCTCGGCGCGGGCGCGGCTGGTGCCATCAACATGTGGTACGACCGCGATATCGACGCGCTGATGCGCCGCACGAGCGACCGGCCGATCCCGGCCGGGCGCATCGAGGCCAGCGGGGCGCTGGGTTTTGGTATCGTGCTGGCCATTGCTTCCGTGCTGCTCATGGGCATGGCGGGGAATGTATGCGCGGCTGGTGTGCTGGCGTTCTCCATCTTCTATTACGCCGTGATTTATACGATGTGGCTCAAGCGCCGTACGCCGCAGAACATCGTTATCGGCGGCGGGGCAGGGGCGTTTCCCGCGGTTATCGGCTGGGCCGCCGTGACCGGGCATATCAGCCTGCTCCCGATGCTGCTGTTCGCCATCGTGTTCTTCTGGACCCCACCACATTTCTGGTCGCTCTCGCTGTACGCGGCGACCGATTACGAGAAAGCCGGCGTGCCGATGCTGCCCGTGGTGAAGGGGGCGAAACATACGCGCCTCAACGTGCTGGTCTACGCGCTGCTGCTGCTGCCGATCTCGATCTCGCCCTGGCTTCTCGGGCTGACCGGGCGGATTTACGGCATTACCGCGCTGGTGATGAGCCTGGCCTTCGCGGTGCTGTGCTGGGGCGTTTATGCCGATAAGCAGGACGCCAAAGGTGTCAGCCTGAGCAATGACAAGCCCGCGCGAACAGCGTTCAAATTCTCGCTGCTTTACCTCTTCGTGCTGTTTGCCGCCTGCGCGGTGGATCGGCTGGTATGATGACTGATCGTATGCCGCGTACGGAAATCGGCCGGTCCAACTGGACCGACGAACAGCGCGCCGAATTTCTGCGCCGCCGCCGTGGCCGCAATTGGCTGCTCCTGGCCGCATTGGGCGCGCTGAGCGTGATGATCTACGGCATCGCGGTGGTGAAACTACACGAATACGGGCAGATGTGGTGAATAACGGCAGTGCCAATGCGCTGATATTTGGGATGGGCACATTTTGTATAGGAACGGTGAGCCTCTTCTTTCCGCATTCCTTGCAAAGGCGGATAGTTGAGCGTAGTCGTTCCAGCCCGTATTTCGGATTTGTCGGTGCATATTACGATTCGAAACACGCTATTTCAAAGCTTCGTGCGACGGGTTGCATGATGTACGCAATGGGCGGTTTTGTTTTGTATTGGTCGTTTTTTCGTTAGAGTTTGGCAGCCGGTAAAAAGTAGAATTTGAGGGGAAGACAATGAGCGGCACAGTTCATACCGCGACGGACCAGGTTATAGAGACGGTCCCGCATCCATACCATCTGGTGGACCCCAGTATCTGGCCGCTGCTCGGCGCCATCGCCGCGATGACGACCTTCGCCGGCATCATCCTCGCCGCCCATCTGCACTTCTACTATTTGATCGGCGCCGGGCTGATCTTCGACGGTACCATCATGTATGTGTGGTGGCGCGATGTGGTGCGTGAAGCCCGTACCCCGGGCATGCATCAGATCATCACCCAGATCGGCCTGCGCTACGGCATGGCGCTGTTCATCTCGTCCGAAGTGATGTTCTTCGTCTCCTTCTTCTGGAACTATTTCAACTATTTCTTCTACCCGGACAAAATGGGCATGGCCTTCGCGCCGGTGTGGCCGCCCCAGGGCATCACCACCATCGACCCGTTCGCGATCCCGCTGTTCAACACCATGGTCCTGCTGCTCTCCGGCACCACCGTTACCTGGGCGCATCATTGCCTGCTGGAAAACGACCAGAAAAACCTGGTGCGCGGCCTCGGCGTCACCGTTATCCTCGGCCTGATGTTTCTTTGCGGCCAGGCCTGGGAATATACGCATTCGCCCTTCCCCTTCTATCACGGCGGCATATTCGCCTCGTCCTTCTTCATCGCCACCGGGTTCCACGGCGTACACGTCATCATCGGCACCATCTTCCTCATCGTCTGCTACTTCCGTGCCAAAAGCGGGCAGTTCACGCCCGAGCGGCATTTCGGCTTCGAAGCTGCGGCCTGGTACTGGCACTTCGTGGACGTGGTCTGGCTGTTCCTGTTCGTCTGCATCTACTTCCTCGGCCGTAGTGCCATCGTTGCCGGGTAAGTAAAAAGGCCAGGGCTCTGCCGTCGTGCGAAGCACGCCTCCGGCGTGACGACCCGCCGGGGCCTCAGGCCCCAATGGGGGTCCAGGGGGCAAAGCCCCTTGGTCTTTTTTCCTTGTCTGGCCCCGACGGCAGCCCTTCGCTGACGTCGGGGTAACATGCACTGCCGGACGCGAAAGGCCGCACAGCTTGCCGCCCCGGGAAACCCCAGCCTATGCTCGCCACTGGAGATTTGTTTGCATGGGTAACTGGCGCCGGCTGATTGCCCCGGGCATCACCGCATTCATCGTGTTCTGGCTGCTTATCGCCATGGGCGTGTGGCAGTTGCACCGGCTGCAATGGAAAGAGGGTATCATTGCCTCGATCAGTGAAGCCCAAGCGGCGTCTCCCATTGCGCTTCCCGTAACCCCGTCGCCGTTCGAAAAAGTCATAGTTACCGGCGTCTGGATACCGGGCAAGGCCGCACTTTATGGCGATGAAGTGCATGACAGCCCGCACGGCCCGGTACCGGGCGCGGAGCTGATCATGCCGCTGCAACGCCCAGACGGCAGCGTGGTTCTGGTCAACCTCGGCTGGGTGCCGCAGGCCGCCCCCACGCCACTGTCCAACCCGCCGGCGTCAGCCGTGGGTTATATCCACGCGCCCATCCGCGCCAACTGGCTTTCCCCGCCGGACGACCCCGCGCACGGGCTGTACTACACGCTGGACCCGCAAAGAATCGGCGCCGGGTTAAGCCTGCAAAATGTGGCGCCCTACGTCCTCATCGTGCTCGGCCCCCTGCCACCGCCGGGGAGCCCGCTGCCGCAGCCGGCACAGGACCTGCCCACGCCGCCGAATAACCATTATGAATACGCCCTCACCTGGTTCGGCTTTGCCGGGGTGCTGGTATTTCAGTTCATCTTCTTCGCCCGAAAGAGATTGTTAGAGCCATGAATGCATACGCCACGTTGGAACAGAAATTCGCCCGCATCGCCTGTTTGGATGAGGCCGCCGCCATGCTGGGCTGGGACGCCTCGGCGATGATGCCCGAAGGCGGTGCCGAGGCGCGGGGCGAGCAGCTGGCAACACTGGCCGGGCTGTCGCATGAGTTTCTATCCGCACCCGAGATCGGCGAGGCACTAGCATTGGCTGAACCGGAAACCGATTGGCAAACAGCCAATGTGGCGCTGATGCGCGAGGCTCACATCCGCGCCACCGCTCTGCCGCGCGATCTGGTCGAGGCAAGCGTGCGCGCTGGCCGGGCCTGCGAGAGCATCTGGCGCCAGGCGCGGCCAGAGAGTGATTTTGCCGCGGTAAAGGACTCGCTGGCCGAGGTGGTGGCCCTGACCCGCGAATCCGCCAACATCCTGGGCGAGCGGCTGGGGCTGGCGCCGTATGACGCGCTGATGAGCCAGTACCAGCGCGGCATTTCGGCCGCCGACGCGACCGCCATCTTCGCCCGCTACGAGGCTTTCCTCAAAGACGCTCTCCCGCGTGCCGAGGAACTGCAAGCCGGGCGCCAGCACGAAGAACTCCCCCCCGGCCCGTACCCCGAAGTCGTGCAGGAGGCACTCGCCCGCAAACTCGCCGCCGCCGCCGGCTTAAAATTCTCGGCGGCAAGGCTGGACCGCTCCGCCCACCCGTTCTGCGGCGGCACCCCCACCGACATCCGCATCACCACGCGCTACGACGAAGCCGATTTTGCCTCCGCGTTAATGGGCGTGCTGCATGAAACCGGCCATGCGCTTTACGAGCAGAACCTGCCCGCCGCCTTCCGCCGCCAGCCCGTGGGTGCCGCCGCTGGCATGGCAATGCATGAGAGCCAGTCGCTGATCATCGAGATGCAGGCCGTGCGCTCCGACGCATTTTTAAACCACCTTGCCCCGCTCCTCACCGAAACCTTTGGCAAAACCATCACCTTGGGCGGCCTGAAAAACCGCTTACGCCGTGTGCAACGCAGTTTCATCCGCGTCGAGGCCGATGAGATGACCTACCCGGCCCATGTGCTGCTGCGCTTCCGGCTGGAGCAGGCGCTGCTCTCCGGCGACCTCGCCGTGGGTGATTTGCCCGGTGCGTGGAACGACGGTCTGCACAACCTGCTCGGCATCACCCCGCCCGACGACCGCCAGGGCTGCCTGCAGGACATCCATTGGTATGACGGCGCCATCGGCTATTTCCCCTCCTATACCCTCGGCGCCATGGCCGCGGCGCAGTTGATGGCGGCGGCGCGCAAAGCGCTCCCCACGCTCGATGACGCGCTGGCCCGCGGCGATTTTTCGGGGCTTTCTGGCTGGCTGGCGCAGCATGTCCACGGGCTGGGCAGCTCGCGCGGCTATAATGAAATCCTCACCGCCGCCACCGGCGAGGCACTCAACCCGGCGCATTTCGAGGCGCATTTGTCCGCGCGCTATCTGGGATGAGGTTTATCCCCTGGGCACTGGTGCTGTTCCGGCTCGTGCTGGGGCCGGTGCTGCTGATGGCGCCGCGCGTGCCGGGCGGCGTGCTGGTGCTGGCTCTGGCACTCGCCGTCCTCAGCGATATTTTCGACGGTAAGATCGCCCGCCGCCTGGGCTGCGCCACACCGGCATTACGCCAGGCGGACAGCGTGGTGGATGTGTGTTTCTGGCTCTGCGTTCTGGGCGCCGCGCTACGCCGGGCGCCAGACGTTTTCGCCGCCCACATCCCGGTTATCGCGGCACTGCTGCTGGCGGAGCTGGCCTGCCAGGCTCTGTGCCTTGCCCGCTTCCGCCGCCCGGTTGCCACCCATACTTACTTCGCCAAATCCTGGGGGCTCGTGCTGTTCTTCGGGTTTGCCTGGATGTTTTGCGCGGCCTCAGCCCTGGCCATCCAGATCACCTGCCTCTACGGCATCGCCGTCGAGGCGGAAATTTTCGCCATTCTGCTCCGCGCGAAAACCTATCCGGTGGATGTGAAATCGTTGACGGCCCTGCCGGCATGAGCACAATCTTTGCCCCCATCACCGGGCGCGGCGGAGCGGTGACGGTATTGCGCCTCTCGGGCCCCGAGGCTCTGGCGATAACGGCGGAACTGGGAGGCAAACCACCCGCCCCACGCCGTGCCAGCCTGCGCCGGCTGCACCATGCGGGCAAAATGCTGGACGAGGCTTTGCTCGTCACCTTCCCCGCCCCGCATAGTTTTACCGGCGAGGATTGCGCGGAATTTTCACTCCACGGTGGCCGTGCCGTGCTGGCGGCGGTAAGCGCGGCACTCACAGCTTTAGGCGCCCGCCCCGCCGAGCCCGGCGAATTCTCCCGCCGTGCGTTTGAAAATGGCAAATTCGACCTGCTCCAGGCCGAAGCCATGGCGGATCTCATCGCCGCCGAAACCGAGGCGCAGCGCCAACAAGCGCTTACGGGTGCCGATGCCTTGCACCTGGCCTGCACCGCCTGGCGCGAGCGGCTGCGCCATGTGATGGCGCAGCAGGAAGCCCTCATCGATTTTCCGGACGAAGACCTGCCGCCCGAGGTGGACGCGGCTTTGCTCGCCGGCATCGCCGATCTGCGCGACGAGATGCACGCGGCGCTGGCCGCCGCCCCCGCCGCCGAACGGCTGCGCGAAGGGTTGGAATTTGTCATCCTCGGTCCGCCCAATGCGGGGAAATCCACCTTGCTGAATGCGCTGGCGGGGGAGGAGGTGGCCATCGTCTCCGACACCCCCGGCACCACGCGCGATGCGGTGGGCGTGCGGCTGGACCTCGGCGGCGTGCCGGTGCATCTCACCGACACGGCGGGGCTGCGTGACACAACCGATAGCATCGAGGCCGAAGGTGTGCGCCGCGCCCGCGCCCGTGCCGAAAAGGCGGATTTCATCATCCTCGTGGCCGCCCCGGGCGAGGATTTTGCGCCCGCACCGGCGGGCATCCCCTGCCTGCAACTGCGCACCAAGGCCGATCTGGGCACGGAAGGCGTTTCCGCCCGCACCGGCGCCGGCATGGCGCAATTGCGCTCGCAACTGGCCGAGGTCGCTGTGGCCCTTATCGACACCAAGGGCGTGGCCGCCCTGGCCCGCCCGCGCCAGATTGCCTGCGTGCGCGACACCGCCGCCGCACTGGATCGTGCGCTGGAATTGCCCGAGCCCGAACTGCGCGGCGAGGAATTGCGCCTGGCGGCCGGGGCGCTGGCCAGGCTGGTCGGCGGGATTGCCGTGGAAGAGGTGCTGGATGCGGTCTTTTCCGGCTTTTGTATAGGAAAGTAGCCGGTTTGCGCGCGGGGGTCCCGGTGCTAGCCTTGTGTCGTTTCGTCTGGGAGCAAAAATGATCCACATGCCAATGCGTCCAGCCTATGTGATGCTGCTGGCCTTCGTGCTGCAAACCGCGGCTGTGTATGCCGGCGATGTGCTGCGCCGGTGCCGCCACGCCGCCGAGGAGAGCGAAGGCAAGGACCTGGCCATCATCCTGCCCGCCGCACTCACTTTGCTCACGCTGCTCATTGGCTTCAGCTTCTCCATGGCTTCCGGCCGGTACGACCAGCGCAAGGCTCTGGAAGAGGAGGAGGCAAATGCCATCGGCACGGAATATGTCCGCGCCGATCTCGCTCCCGGGCAGACCGTGCAAATCCAGGCGCTGCTCCGGGACTACACCGCACAGCGGATTTTATATTACGAGGTAAAAAACCCCGCCCGCCTGCGGCAAATTGATGCCGCGACGGCGGCCTTGCAGGCGCAATTATGGAGTGCGGTGGCAACCCCGGCCAAAGCCACGCCGACACCGCTGATGGCGGCGCTGGTGACGGGCATGAACGATGTTATTAATTCCCAGGGCTATACCCAGGCCATGTGGTGGAACCGCCTGCCGCAGAATGCCTGGGCGCTGATGTTCGCGGTGGCGGTGGGGTGTAATTTCCTGTTCGGCTATAGCCAGCTGCGGCTCAACCGCGTGCGGCTGCTCGTGCTGCCGGCCATCATCTCCCTCCCGTTCTTCCTCATAGCCGACATCGACAGCCCGCGCCGCGGGCTTATCCATGTGGTGCCGCAAAACCTGCTGGCGTTGCAGGCCACGCTGAAATGACTGAGATGGCTCAACCCAAAAAACACAAGTATTAACAAGGAAATGATTGACGTATTGCGGGTCCGCCCCTGAAGATGCAGCCATGGGAGCTGGTATCATGAAGGACACCGCAATGCTCAAAATGCCCTGGCCGGGTGCGGCGGCCAGACTTACCAACCGGGCCAAGCGGACCCAGCTGGCCCGTTATTCCTGGGTTGTGCTGGGCAGCTTCCTGCTTCCTGGCTGCAGCATCCCACCCCCCGCCCCGCCGCCCTCCGCGCCAGGCGCGCCCAAATCGGCCTTCACGGTGGACATGCCGCTGGATGTTCTCACGAACGATCCCGGCGCCAAGGCCGTCCTCTACCGCGATGTGCCCGGCGTGATGAACAACCCGAAATACCCGTTGTTCGAGGACATGAGCCTGGCGCAAATCGCGATCGTTTCTGCCGGCCGGCTGCCGAAGGAGGCGCTGGACGAGGTGCAGGCGGATTTCGACAAATTACCGGCGGGGAAGTAGCAACCATTAGATTGAGGCCTTGCTTTAAGGGGTCATTTTTTGCCATGGCCTTCCTCTTTCGACGACTGTATTTGCGAAGATGAGGAGTTTTCGTGCGCATGCGGTGAGGGCGCATTTGTGGTT
>JAMFRU010000129.1 GCA_026224875.1 Acidocella sp. | reverse complement strand
CGGCCTCCCGGACGCAGAGGGCGACGAGGCGGTCGATGTTGGCTTCCAGCTTGTCCGCCATCACGCGCAATGTGATGGCGCGGCCTTCGCCTTTTAAAGCGTTCCATGCTGTCTGCGTGTAAAATCGCGTGCAATGTTGACCCCCTGAGGGGTCGTTTTCGCGTCCAATACCGACCCCTCTGACGTTTTTATGTCAGCATTCTCCCTGTGGCCTCTAACGGGCCGGGGGGATATTTTGGGGGATGATTGGGGTGGATTTGATTGGCGATATCCGGCGGGCGTATTTTGAGGAGCATTTGCCGATCAAGGAGATCGTGCGGCGTTTGGCGGTTTCCCGGGCGACAGTGCGCAAGGTCGTTCGTGGTGAGGCGACCCGGTTCAAGTATGACCGTGGGGTGCAGCCGGCGCCGAAGCTTGGTGCCTGGCTGGCGGTTCTGGCCGATATTCTGACTGCGGAAGCGAAGTTGCCGCGTCGGGAGCGTCGCTCGACGCAGCGTTTGTTCGAGGAGTTGCGCGGCCGTGGCTATGATGGCGCGCATGACAGCGTGCATCGGTTTGTAAAATCATGGCGCGCAGAGCAGGCGCGACTGCCGGCCAAAGCCTATGTGCCGCTGAGTTTTGCGCCCGGCGAGGCATATCAGTTCGACTGGAGCCATGAGACCATCACGCTGCAGGGGCTGCCGGTGGTGGTCAAGGCGGCGCATATGAAGCTGTCGCACAGCCGGATGCCGTTTGTGCGGGTGTATCATCGCGAGACCCAGGAATTGGTGTTTGATGCGCATGACAAGGCGTTTGGATTTTATGGCGGTGTCTGCCGGGTTGGCATCTACGACAACATGAAGACCGCAGTTGAGGCGATCTTCATCGGCAAAGCCCGCAAGTATAATCAGCGCTTTCTGCAAATGTGCTCGCACCACCTGGTGGAACCCCGCACCTGCACGCCAGCCGCTGGCTGGGAGAAGGGTCAGGTCGAGAACCAGGTAGGCAATATGCGTGACCGGTTATTCCTGCCCAAACCCCGGGTAAAGAGCCTGGCCGAATTGAATGCGTGGTTGGAAGGTCAGTGTATTGCCCATGCCAAGAACACGATGCATCCGGAGTTCAAAGACCGGACGATCTGGGCGGTATTTCAGGAAGAACGCGCCTGCCTGATGGAATTTCGTGTTCCGTTCGATGGTTTTGTCGAGAAGGCGGTGCGCGCCACGACCACCTGCCTGATCATGGCCGACCATAACCGCTACAGTGTGGATGCGCGGGCCGCCGGGCAGATGGTGCTGGTGCGCAGCCATGCCGAGCGCATCATGGTTCTGCTGGGCGATGAGGTTGTGGCCGACCATCCGCGGCACTTCAGGCGCGATCAGGTGATTTATAATGCCTGGCACTATTTGCCGATTCTGCTGCGCAAGCCGGGCGCTTTGCGCAATGGCGCGCCGTTCAAGGATTGGGAGCTTCCGGCGGGATTGGCCGAGGTGCGGAGCAAACTGCAGGGCCACACCGATGGTGACCGGCAGTTCGTAAAAATTCTGGGCGCGGTGCTGGAGCACGGTCTGGCTGCGGTGGAAGCGGCCTGCGCGGAGGCGCTGGAGGCGGGCCTTGCCAGCGGCGATGTCATCCTCACCGTGCTGGCGCGAAGGCTGCAACCGGTGCTGCCAGCCAGCATTACCACGCCCGATGCGCTGCGGTTAAAGTTTGAGCCGACAGCCGATTGCGGCCGTTATGATAGCCTGCGGCGGGCCGCGTGATGGAGCGCCAGGATATTCTTGCGGCGCTGACCGAGTTGAAACTTCTTGGCATGCGCACCGCCTTTGACGAAGTCGTGGGCAAGGGCATGGCCCGGCGTGATGAATTTTATCCGCTGATTGCCAGCCTGATCCGCGCCGAACATACGCATCGCCAGGCCCGCTCGATCAGCTACCGGATTACCGGCGCCAAGTTCCCGGCGCTGAAGGATCTGGATAAATTTAAGTTCGCCGGCACCGTGATCGACGAAGGGCTGGTGCGCGAACTGGCGACCGGCAGCTTCCTTGATGCCAGGCGCAACGCCATCTTCATTGGCGGCACCGGCACGGGGAAGACGCATTTGTGCATCGCTGTTGCTTCTGCCGTCATCCGCGCCAAAGCCCGGGGCCGGTTCTACAATCTTGTCGATCTGGTCAATCAGCTGGAGCAGGAGAAAGCCGCCGGCCGCAGCGGCAGGATGGTGGAGAAATTGCTGCGCTATGACCTCATCGTGATCGACGAACTCGGCTATCTGCCGTTCAGCCAGCCCGGCGGCCAGCTGTTGTTCCACCTGATCAGCAAGCTCTATGAGAATACCTCGCTACTGATCACCACCAATCTCGCCTTCGCTGACTGGCCGCAGGTATTTGGCGATGCCAAGATGACCACCGCCATGTTGGACCGCCTGACCCACCATTGCGACATCGTCGAGACCGGCAACGAGAGCTGGCGCTTCAAAAACCGCAGCTAACAGCATCCCATACCCCCAAAAGGCCGACGCGGGTTTAGGCCCTTGCGCCCCCCTCTCTGCCTTGCGCCGTACGGCGCAAGGCAGAGAGGGGGGCGCAAGGGCCTAAACCCGCGTCGGCCTTTTGGGGGTATGGG
>JAMFRU010000128.1 GCA_026224875.1 Acidocella sp. | reverse complement strand
CTATGCTGTATCGCTCGACGCACCGCCTCTGTTGTCGTGGCGCGCCCATGTAGAATCTGGACCATAGTGCCTCCCTCCAATCACTGGAAAACATCGCACCATTAAAGTCCGGGATCAAACATCTAGGCCGGCAACAGGATTTCGAAGTCACGGCAGGCGGCGCCGTGGCGGTTGGGTCCGCCGCCATGAGCGGCCCGACGCATGACGGCGATCTTTCAATTGAAACCCGGGGCATTGAGCCTGTGCCCGCCAATGCACGCTATGGCCGCCCGGCAAAACTGGGCACGCTGTGGTTCGGCGTTTGCGTGGGCGCGCCAAACTTTCTGGTGGGAGCGCTGGGGCCGGTGTTCGGCCTGAGCTTCTGGCAAAGCTTCTGGATCATCGTCGCGGGCAATCTCATTGGAGCCCTTGCGCAATCCTATGTGTGCAGCTGGGGGCCCAGCACCGGCCTCGCGCAGATGGAGATGGCGACGACCGCCTTCGGCCGCGCCGTTAAATTACCCGCGATTTTGAATTACATAACCAATTTCGGCTGGCAGGGTTTCAACAACGTGTTCGGTGTCGCCGCCATACACCAGCTGTTCGGCGTACCGCTCTGGGTTGGGGTGATCGCCTGCTTCGCCGGTCAGGCCGGCCTTGCTTTGCTGGGATATGAGGCCGTGCATCTGTTCGCGAAAATCGTCAGCGGCGTAATGATGGTGCTGTTCGTGCTTCTGACCGTCAAAATTCTGGGCGGGGCCGGTACCACCGCCATTGCCGCGACTGTCCATGGGCCGGATTTGACAGGCATGGTTCTGCTGACCTTCATCGCGATTATCAGCAACTCCTTCTCCTGGGCGCCTTATGCCTCGGATTACAGCCGCTATCTGCCGGCGAATACCAGCAGAAAAAAAGTGTTCCTCTGGACCTTCTTCGGCTGTGTCACCGCTCTGATCTGGGTTCAGTTGCTTGGCCTCGGTGTCGCGGCAGGCATCAATAACGGCGGCATCAGCGGCACCACCGCGGTCATCCAGCATCTGATGGGCGGAAATAGCCTGCTCGGCCTGCTCAGTATGATAGCGGTATTCATGAGCATCGTCAGCGTGTCTTCGCTGGATTACTACACCGGTACATTATCCCTGCAGACCGCCGGGCTGCATTTCAGCCGGCTGAGTGTACTCGCGATCACGGCCGTGATTTCCTTCACCGTCTCCATGTGGTTTCTCTACGGGGGCGCCGATTTGCCGACGCGGGCGGAAAACTTCCTGCTCTTTATCGGCTACTGGATCGCGCCGTGGTTCGGCATCATCGTGGTGGATTGGATACGCCGCAAAGGCAAGGTGAATGCGATGTTGCTGAGTACCAGCAAGTTGCATAGCGGCATTCCTGCAGCCATCGCTCTCATTGTCGGCTTCATCGCCGCACTGCCCTTCTCCAACACCACCATCGGCTATAATTACGTGACGGCCTATCCGGACTCCCCGCTGCGTTTCCTGCTCGGCTGGGTCTCCACCAACCTCATGCATGGCGCCGATCTCGGGTTTCCCGTGAGCTGCATCGTCGGCATCCTCGTCTACATCACCCTCGATCGCGAAGGCTTCCGAAAGCCGCGCTATATGGACTAGCCGGCATTTTTTGAAACGGCGCGCGTACTAGGTGACGGTACGGCGTCTTTCACAGCCAGGCCTTTCTGCATGACGCGACAATCGCCCGGCTGCCCTCAGGTCGCCAGGAAGGAGAGCGGCTTGCCGCAAAACAAACCGTGTCGTTATCGTATCATTGGAGTTTTCGATGTCCAGCCTGAAATATATAAATCCGGAAGGTGCGGGACCAGCGCAGGGGCTTTATTCCCATGCGGCCTATGTGGCCAGTGGCCCGCTCTACTTCGTTGCCGGCCAGCTTGCCGTCGCGGCCGATGGTGCGGTTGTTGGTAAGGGGGATTTCGCCGCCCAGTTCCACCAGGTGTTCAGCAATATGGGCGACGTTCTGCAGGGGTTGGGCGCAGGTTTCGCGCAGGTGGTGAAATTCACCACCTTCATGGTGCACGCGCAGGACATTCCGATGTTTATGGAACTTCGCGCGGCGCTGTTTCCCACTCTTTTCAAAGGGCCGCTCTTCCCGCCGAATACGCTGCTGATCGTCGACCGGCTGGTGAAAGAAGAGTTTCTCTTCGAGATCGAAGCAGTGGTTCAAGCACCGATCGTCTAGGCCGCGAAGAGCTGGGACGACTTCATAATTCAAAAATTCATCGCTTATGAAACGAGCAATAAGGAGGCTCTCAAATGACGACATTACGTAAATCTCTTCTCGGACTAGGTATTGTGGCCGCGTCCTCGCTTGGCGCCCTGCATGCGGCACAGGCGCTAACGCCCCCAACGGCAATCGAAATCGACGGCGGCCCGTTTGGCCAGCTCGAGCTCAGCGGTGGCGCGGATGGTTATGGATATGTAACGTCAGGCCTTGCGGACCACGAGCAGGATAACGGCATAAATCTCGGCTCGATGTTGATCGAGCTGCAGAAGAGTACTGGCGTTCTGCAGTTCAACATTCAGATCGGTTCCGTCGACGGCGCATACTCGCCAGGCTCCGTGACCGGCCGGCCCGCCGAGGATGGCATCAACTACAACAGCACCGGCCCGCTCTACGTTGGCTCAGTGACGATCGCGCCGCCCGGCCAGCCTTTCACCCTTACCGCCGGCCGCCTCGGCTCCGTAGAAGGATACGAATATGGAACAGACTGGAACAACCCCAGCCAGTTCGTCTCCGCGGCCTACTGGGTCGAAAACGGCCAGTATAACGGTGTGTCGGGCAACTACACCAAAGGCCCGCTCTCCGCGACCGTTACATTCGGCGACGGCTGGGACACACATGTTTTCAATTTTATGCAGTCGCTGGTATCCTATACTTTCAACTCCAGCAATATTCTGAGCCTGTATTATGGCGGTAATCTCGGCCGTACCGGCCTCAATGCCCGGACCTACAGCTGGGCCGATAATACGACGGTCGAGGAATACGGCGCGTATTTTATCAACTCGCAGACCATGGGCGCCTATTACATGTATACGGCGGGCAATCTGTCGCTGACGCCGGAAGTGCAATATGTCTATTCCCATACGGATCATGTGCTGGGCATCGACAAGACGACGGCGAATTTCGCCGCCGTGCTGTTCGGAAGCTATACCTTCGACAAGACCCTCTACTCCGTGGGCGGCTGGGTTGAATATGAAAACTCCAAAGGTGCCGGCTACTGGTTCGTCGGGCCGCAATCGGAGGGCATCGGCTTCGCCGTATCGCCGGCCTGGCAGTACAAGTATCTGTTTGCGCGCGTGAATGCCGGGGGATTCTACCTGACAAACAATAAGTACGATGGTGCTTCCTACGGATACGGCAACAATGGTGAGGGTAAATTCCAATTTACCGGCACGTTGCAGGCCGGCGTTCTTTTTTAATTTTGAACAGGCACGCCGGCGGACAAGGCCGGCGCGCGTTTTGTGGACAGAGGCGGAATGACAGATAAAAAAATCGAAATCGGCCACAGCGCCTGGGGCATTTGAACCTGTTCGTCAGTGATCTGGAAAGATCGGGCAGGTTTTACACCAATGTGTGCGGGTTCGAGGAAGTGTTCCGCGAACCCGGCATTTCAATGATCTTCCTCAGCAACGGCAATTCGCATCACGATATCGGATTGATGGAAGTCACCACGGGCGCGCGCATCGGCAAGGATGGCCATGTCCAGGTACAGCCTGGTCAGGGCAAAACGCCGGGCCTCAATCATCTGGGGTTTGAGATGCGGACCGAAGCCGAGATGGTGGATGCCTGGCGGCGCGCAACGTCGCCTATGCCGGCCTGCCGGCGCGCGACCTCGCGGCATCGATGGCTTACTATACCCAGATACTGGGCATGCAGGTAAATTTTCTGGATCCTGCGGGAGATTTTGCGGTGCTCGCCGGGAAGGCGCGAACAGGATGCGACGTGGTGTTGCGGCAATGCGCCGAAAACCCGCCGGTACGCTTATTGTTCGGTGGCGTGTTCCTGCATGATGGCCAGCCGTTGACGCAGGGTGCTGCGTGGCTGCGCTCGCAGGGAGCGCCGTCGGCCTTGATCGGCGGCGATGACGATGGCGCGATCATCGTTATCGATCCGGATGGCATTCCACTGGTCTATTCCAGGGGTTCCGCATTGGAACTCATGATGCAGCATGGCCAGGCGATTTTCGCCGCGATCGAGACATTGAGCGCGGCACGGTGAAGGCTGGTTTCTGCACCGTCAACGGCAGGTGGATCCGCTATCTCCATGCAGGTCAGGGCAAGCCGCTATTGCTGCTCCACGGCATCGGCCATTCGGCGGACCTGTTCATCCGCAATATCGACGCGCTGGGCAAAGACTTCGCGGTTTATGCGGTGGATCTGCCGGGTCACGGATTTTCGGAGGCGCTTCCCCCCGGCAAAGGTGCGCCGCATGCCGAAATCGTGGAGACCCTCGCCGCGTTTATGCAGGCGCTCGGCCTGGGATCTTACGCAATTCTGGGCTCTTCCTTCGGCGGCCTGCTCGCCTGCCTGACGGCGCTATCGTACCCTGAGCAAGTGCAGCGGCTGATAGTCGTCAGCAGTGGGGGCGCATTTCACGATGCGGCGGAGCAGCGCCGCGTACTGGAAGGTGTGCTGCAAAATGCCGGCGGCGTGATGCAGACCCCGACTTCGGAAAGCTGCCGCAAGCGTCTTGGCAAGATCTGCTTCGATCCAGGTTCGGTGGCGGAAGAGATTCTACTCACCCAGCTCACCGCCTACGCAATCTGGGACCGGCACGCGGCATTCACGGATATTATTGGCCGCTATCACGATAGCCTGGAGCCGGACAATGCCCGTGTCCTGCATCGCTTGAGCGCAATCACCCAGCCGGCGCTGATCATCACCGGCCGTGAAGACATTCGTGCCAGCGTATCAGCCCACGAACAGGCGCAACGGGAAATCCCCAATGCTGTTTTGCATGTCTTCGAACGCTGCGGGCATTTTCCCTATATGGAACATCCGACATCATCGCGTTGGCGCGCCTGTATGGCCGCTACGGTTATCGGCGGATCACAGCACTGCCGCATCATGCGGGTTGGGACGTTAACAAGAAGCGTGTTGCTCGCATTTGGCGCAGCGAGGGACTTAAGGTTCCACAACGGCAGCCCAAACGCTCACGGCTTTGGCTGAATGACGGCTCGTGCATCCGGTTGTGTCCTGAGCGGCCAAATCAGGTCTGGACTTATGATTTTGTCGGGGGCTGAACCCATGATGGACGGAAAATCAGGATGTTGAACATCGTTTGAACTGGACCAGTCATCAGGGGCTTGCCAGTTTATTCCCCATGGCTATAATGCAAATGCGAATAATTCGCACTGTCTTTGGCGTGGCGATTCGGGGTCTTGCTGACCTCTGATTCGCGTATCGGGAATGGAAGCGCGAAGCGTGGGGCATGATCGTAAGCCTGCTGTTCTTTTCATGACGCATCGCGGCGCGCTGGTGAACTATGCCAGCCGCATCACCGGCGATCATGCGCATGCCGAGGACGTCGTGCAGGAGGCGTATCTGCGCTTTGATGCCGTCAACAGCCAGAGCCTCGAAGAGCCGCTCAGCTATCTCTATCGCATCGTGCGCAACCTGGCGCTTGACGGCCGGCGCCGTACCCTCTGGGAGCAGCGCCATTTTACGGTGAATGCAGAGATACAGGCCGGACAGGTGCCAGCGGATCATCCGTCGCCCGAGGCCCAGGCCGTGGGAAAGGCCGAAATGCGGGCGATGTACGCGGCGATGCAGGAATTGCCGGCGCGCAGCCGTGTGGCACTGGAGATGCATCGTTTCGGTGGCTGCAAGCTCAAGGACATCGCCGCTCATCTGGGCATCTCCGTCGGCCTCGCCCATGCCTTGGTTGTCGATGGGCTGGAGCATTGCCGGGCGCGCCTGTGCCGGACCGTATCGCCTGGCGCGTAAAATTATTTTGAAAATCCGCTGAGGTTAAAACGTCTAATGTCTAGGGCATGAGTCTGGGGCATGTGTTTGGGGCATGGTTGCCGCTGCGCAGGGTCCGGTGCATGGACAAACTTCTTATGGTCGATCTTCTTGAGGTCAATCGCCCAGGGTAGAGGCACCAGGGTAGAGGCATGGGAACGGCAAGCGACATGGACGATGAATATACCCCGCGCCGGGCCAGCGAATGGCTCGTGGCACTGACAGAGGAGCCCGGCGATGCGGATTTGCGGGCGCGGTTCGATGTCTGGTTGTCGCTCGGCCCCGAAAATGCCGCCGATTGGGTGGAAATTTTGCGCACCCATGAGGTGATGGGCATGCTTCCGCCGGTGCATAAGGCACAATGGGAGGCATTTGCCGCCGGCCGCCCGGCAGGCGCATTGCCGGCCGGGCCAGGCTTTGGCCGGCCCTCCGCCAAGCGCGGCCGGCCGGCCGGTTTACGCGCCGGGCGCCGCATGGCCGGCGTGCTGGCCGCGGCCGCGATTGCCGCCTGTCTGGCGGTGATCTTTTTGCCGCCGGCGCTGCTGCGGCTGCGGGCGGATGCGGTAACGGCGACGGCGCAGCTGCGCACAATTACCCTGCCGGATGGCAGCATCGCGCAGCTCGGCCCCGAGAGCGCCATCGACATCAGCTATACCGCGCACGAGCGCCGCGTGCGGCTGCTGCAAGGGGAGGCGTTTTTCACGGTGGTGCATAACCCCGGCCTGCCGTTCAGCGTTGAAGCGGGTGGGGTGCGCACGACCGATATTGGCACGGCTTTTGAGGTCAGGCGGATGCAGGGCGGCACGGAAATCGCCGTGCGCGACGGGCTGGTGCGTGTTGATGGGCCGGCACTCTCCACCCAGCTTGGTGCTGGGCAATGGATCGAGCTTGGTCCGAACGGGCAGATCGCCCGCGGCGATGCCGATCCTGGGGAGGTCGCCTCTTGGCTGCGGGGGCTGATCATCGTCAAAGACCGGCCGACGGGCGAGCTCGTGGAAGAGCTTCGCCCCTATTACAGTGGCATTGTGATCCTGCGCGGGCAGGGGCTGGCGGATCGGCCGGTGACCGGCGTGTTCCACGCCGCCGACCCTGTGAGTGCCCTTGAAGCCGCGGCGCGGAGCCAGGGCGCACGGTTTACGCGGCTAACGCCGTGGATGATCGTCATTTCTCCTCGCTGACACGTAAAAATCTACCGTCGTACAATTTTTTTGAAAATGCCTGTGCGCCCGTTCGTCTCTAGAAGCAGGGAATAAGATTGCAACTCATTTGCAATGCATCCCGAGAGACAGGACATGGGAGAGCAAGGGGTATGACGGGAGTGTTTGCGGCGCAGCGCGCCAAGCAGCGGCGTGCGCAATGGATGGCGGCACTTATGGTGGGCTCGGCGCTGAGTGGGGGGCTTGCCCACCCGGCTCAGGCGCAGACGAGCCAGGGCAATGCGGCGGCGCAGGCCGCGCGGTTGCGGAGTTTCAACATTCCCGCGCAGGCGCTGACGGATGGGCTGACCTTGTTCGGCCAGCAATCCGGCTGGCAGGTGGCGGTGCAGGGCAATCTTGTCACGGGTATCTCGACGCCCGGTGTGCGCGGCGCGATGGCACCGCAGCAGGCATTGCAGCTGCTGCTGGCAGGCACGGGATTCACTTACAGTCTCGCAGATAAAAATACCGTGATCCTGCAGAAACTCGGCGGCCCTGAAGCCGCCGATGGCACCATCAACCTACCGCCGGTGCAGGTGGAGGGGCAGGCAGCCGATCTGCAGAACCCGTATGGTCCTGGGGTTGGCTATGTCGCCACGCGCAGCGAGACGGCGACCAAGAGCGACACGCCGATCATCGAGACGCCGCAGACGATTTCGGTGATCACGCGCAAGCAGATGGACGACCAGAACGTGCAATCCGTGCCGCAGGCGCTGCGCTACACCTCCGGCGTGGTGGCCGAGCAGCGCGGCACCAACACCGATGCGCTGGAATATGTGTATAACCGCGGTTTCCAGATCGATGAATATCTCAACGGCCTGCTGCTGCCGGGCCAGGTGGCCGGGTACGACATCACCAGCGTCGATCCGTATCTGCTCGACCGGATCGAACTTCTGCAAGGCCCGGCCTCGGTGCTTTACGGCCAGGCCTCGCCCGGCGGCATTCTGAATCTGACCAGCAAGATGCCGACGGAAACACCGTTGCATGAGGTAATGCTGCAGACCGGCAGCTATGGGCGGGCGCAAGGTGCTGTCGATCTCAGCGGCCCGTTGAACCAGAGCGGCACGCTGCTCGGGCGGATCACGGCGGATGCCTACAGCACCGGCACACAGACCGATCGTGTCAATGAGCAGCGCATTGCCATTGCCCCGTCGGTGACCTGGAAGCCGGATACGGATACATCCATCACTTTGTTCGGCAATTATCAGTACGATCCTGAGGCCGGGCAGTATAACTCCGTGCCCGCGGCAGGCACGGTACTGCCGGGCTATCCGATTTCGCGCAGCCTGAATGTCGGCGATCCGAGCTACGACAGCTTCACCAAGACTGAAATCTCGATCGGCTATGCGCTGTCGCACCGCTTCAACGATGTGTGGTCGGTCAATCAGAATTTCCGCTATCTCTACGACCGCGAGCGGATCCAGTATATCGGCGCGGATTCAGGCATTGATCCATCGGTGCCGGGCGGCACCTCGCTGTTGCGGGAGCCCTATTATAACAGCGGCACAGTGTATGAGGCATCGCTGGACAATCGCGCGCAGGCGAAATTCGCAACCGGCCCGCTGACGCATACGGTCTCCTTCGGTATCGATTGGTACAGGACCGATTACAACCATGTCTTCCAGAGCAATCTGGATGGTGCGGCGGATCTGAACATTGCCAATCCGGTCTATGGCCAGCCGGTGCCGCCGCTGAATTTCACATTCGGCACATCGGGCGATCAGGTCCTCAACCAGCTCGGTTTTTACGCGCAGGATCAGGTTCGGTATGGAAACTGGGCTTTCCTCAGCGGCATCCGCGAGGATATCGCCAGCGAAAACAGCACCGCGCTTAAGACAGGTAGCGTCACCAACCAGTCCAACGATGCCTTCACCTGGCGGGTCGGGCTCGTCTATCTGTTCGATAACGGCATCGCCCCCTATGCCAGCTATTCCACCTCGTTCCAGCCGGAAATCGGCACCACCTATGCCGGCACGTCGTTTCAGCCGACGACGGCCAAGCAATATGAGGTTGGCGTCAAATATCAGCCGCCGGGTGCGAACAGTTTTGTCACCGCGTCGCTGTTCGATATCGCTGAGCAGAATGTGCTGACGACCGATCCGGCGCATACCAGCTTCCAGGTGCAGACCGGTGAAGTGCGCTCGCGCGGCGTGCAGCTGGAGGCACATGCCGCACTCACCGATAATCTGCAGCTCATCGCAGCCTATACTTACGATGATCTCAAGAACACGAAGAGCAATTCGAGCAATCTCGGCAAGGTGCCGGTCGGTATTCCGGCCAACATGGCCTCCGGCTGGTTGAACTACGACACACCCGACCAGTTCCTGCCGGGGCTGCAGCTTGGCGGCGGTGTGAGGTATCTCGGCTATACCTACGGAAGTACGACGGATACATTCAAGGTTCCGGCGGTCACCTTGGTCGATCTTGCCGTGCATTATAATCTCGGCAAGGCGCTGCCGCATGTGCCGGCCGTGCATGGGCTGTCGGCGACCGTCTCGGCCAGCAATCTGCTGGACAAGACCTATATTTCCTCCTGCCTGAATGCCGATTTCTGCACCTTCGGGGAGGGACGTCTGGTGCTGGCGAATCTTAAATATGATTGGTAGCGGCATGCCGCGGCGGCACGTTCTCGCCGTGGCGGGCGCTGCCGCTTTGCTGCCGCCGGATTTGGCCTTTGCCTCATCCGGCGCGCGGCGGGTTGCGTCGCTGGATTGGGGCGTCAGCGAGACGTTGTATGCCATGAACATTCCGGTGGCGGGGGCTGCGGATAATGCCGGCTATGCCAAAGTGATCGGCCAGCCGGCCACGCCGCGTGCGACGGTGAATCTTGGGCTGTGGAGCGCGCCGAATATCGAGCTGTTGCAGGCGTTGCAGCCCGAGCTGGTGTTCATCCAAAACTGGCAGCAGGCGCTGCTGCCGCTGCTGCGGCGGATATGCCAGGTGCAGGCCGTAACGATCTATACGCGGCAAGGGAGTGCCTATGCCCATGCCTGCGCCGCCACGCGCGCCATTGCGCGGTCGGTTGGGCAGGCCGATGCCGGCGAGGTGCTGATCGCCCGCGGCGAGGCGGCGCTGGCGCAATCCCGCGCGGGTCTGCATGCGCAGCAGGGCATGAAGATCATCGTGGTCATGATCATCGATGGCCGTGGTTTCATTGCTTTCGGCCGCACCAGCATGTTTCACGACATTCTCGGGCAGCTTGGTCTCGTCAATGTCTGGATGGCCGCGCCGCAATTGCTGTGTGGCGCCAGCGCTATTGATCTGCCGGCTTTGGTCTCCTGCCCGGCATCCTATGTCGTTGTCATCGATCCGCCGGGCCCGCCGTCCGGCCAGGATTTTTATCAAAGCCGGCTCTGGGCCGAGCTGCCTTTCGTGAAGGAGAGGCGGGTGGTGCGTTTGCCCTCACTCTGGGAGTTTGGCGGGCTGCCCACAGGGTATCGTTTCGGCGGGTTGCTCGGTAATGCCCTGCTGGAGGCGGCATGAATCCTGCTATCCCCCGTATGGCCTCGGGTCCTGCGCTGCTCGCTTTGGCCATGGCACTACCGGCTGGTGGGCTTGCCTGGACAGAGCTGGCGCATGTGCCGCCTGGTGCTGTTGGCCACCTGCTGCTGATGTATAGTTTTTTACCGCGCATTGCCGTGTCGCTTCTGGCCGGTGCGTCGCTTGGGCTCAGCGGTGCCCTGCTGCAAGCCGTGCTGCGGAATCCGCTGGCTGAACCCACCACTTTGGGTACATCCGCCGGCGCGCAACTGGCCCTGACGATGGTGACATTGGGCTGGCCCGCATTGTCGCTTGTGGAACGTGAGGGGGCTGCTTTGGCCGGGGCTGCGCTTGCCAGTGTCATCAGCTGCGGCCTGGCCTGGCGGAGTGGGTTGTCGCCGCTCAGGCTCATTCTGGGCGGGCTGCTGATCAGCCTTTTTTGCGCCGCCGCCGCCGCGGTGATGGGATTGCTGGATGCGGTGCAATTATCCAGCGTGTTCCTTTGGAGCACCGGCACGCTGGGCCAGTATGACTGGACGCCGGCGTTGTTTCTGCTTCCGCAGTTCGGGGTTGCCGTATGCGGTGCGGCGTTGCTGTTGCGGCCGCTGTCCACGTTGGCATTGGAGGACGAGGCGGCCAGAAGTCTGGGCGTGTCTTTGCTCAGTCTTCGGCTGGCGGCACTTGGCTTGGCGGTGGCGCTGGCGGCGGCGGTGGTTTGTGTTGTGGGCGTTATCGGTTTTGCCGGTCTGGCGGCACCGGCCTTTGCCCGGCTTGCGGGAGGGCGCGGGCTCAAAGCGCAGCTCATCTGGGCGCCCATTATTGGCGCGTTGCTGCTGTGCCTTACGGACCAGCTGATTCTCGCTGGCGGGCATTGGGCGGCATTGCTGCCCACTGGTACCGCCACCGCGCTGCTGGGTGCGCCATTGCTCCTGTGGCTGCTGCCGCAACTGCGGGAAGGGCGGCCGGTTCCGGGGCTGGCTGCATCGGGCCGGTCTTTTGCCTGGCGGCCCGGGCGGTTCGTGCTGGTGTTTTTCCTGCTGCTGCTTGCGGGTCTGCTCGCTTTGGGTTTTGGCCGTGGGGCAGATGGATGGGGTATTGTCAGCGGCTGGCCCGTGCTTGGCTGGCGCTGGCCGCATGTGCTGGCCGCTGCCGCCGCCGGTGCCATGCTGGCGGCGGCAGGTGCTGTGCTGCAACGCATGACCGGCAATGCAATGGCCTCACCGGAGGTGCTGGGTGTGTCCGCCGGCGCCGCCCTGGGCGTTATTATTCTTACGCTCGCTTTGGGCACAATGGGTGAGGCCGGGCGGCTGGCAGGGGCCGCGACGGGAGCGGCATGCGTACTGGCTGTTCTGCTGCTTACCGGGCGGCGCGGCGCTGTCTCGCCGCAGCGCCTGTTGCTTGCGGGCGTGGCCATCACCACGGTCGTCAGCGCGCTCGCCGCATTGCTCGCCGCCAGCGGCGATCCGCGTATGCAGATGCTCACGGGCTGGATGAGCGGCTCGACCTATCTGGTCACTGCCCCGCAGGCCAGCATGGCCGCATTGGCCTGTTTTGTTTTGCTTGTGGCAACACCGCCGATCGCCCGCGCATTGACCATGGCACCGCTGGGCCGCGGCACTGGCCACGCACTCGGTCTGTCCGTATTTGCCGGGCAGACGAGCCTGTTGCTGATGGCCTCCTTGCTCACGGCAGCCGGTACTTTGGTTGTTGGGCCGTTCACCTTTGTGGGGCTGATGGGCCCGCATTTCGCGCGGATGTCCGGCTGCCGTGGCGCGCTGGCATCGCTGTTTGTGGCAGCCTTGTTCGGTGCACTGGTCATGATCCTCGCCGATTGGCTAGGCCGCAATCTGTTATTCCCATACCAAATCCCTGCGGGCCTGCTTGCCGCCGCCGTCGGGTGCCCATTGGTATTGTGGTCCCTATGGAGGAGCCAATGAGCCAACCCGTTACGACTCTATACCATGAAGTGTTCCGCCTGCTGCGCCCCTTCTGGGGCATAACGCTGTTTTCAACCGCCATGGGTGCTCTGGGCGGTCTGGCGACGGCCTGGCTGCTGGCGACGATCAACACCAGCCTGCATTCCGGTGATGGTGTGACGTTTTCGCTCTGCATGCGTTTTGCTGCTTTGTGCCTGCTCAGTGTTGGCGGCAGCGCTGTGGCCGGGGTGGGCAACAGCATCATCGGCCAGAAGGTCATCGCGGCATTGCGCAAGGACATCTCGGCCAGAATTCTACGCGCGCCGATCGCCGCGATCGAGCAGCAGCGCAGTTACCGGCTGATGGCGGTGCTGACCGGCGATGTCGATACGGTCAGCGCCTTCACCTTCAACTTTGCAGGCTATGCTGTCGCTTTTTCTATCGTCCTGGGCAGTACCATCTATTTGCTGGTGCTCTCGCCACCGGTGTTCGTGCTGGTGCTGGCCGCGACCGCGCTGGGTGTCGCCGTCAACATCCATGCCAAGCGCGGCTGGATCAAAGATTATCAGGGCGTGCGCGCGGCAACAGATGATCTGCAGCAACAGTACCGGGCGATCATCGATGGCGCCAAGGAGTTGCGCCTCAGCCGGGAGCGGCGCCGACGGGTGCATAGCCTGCTGCTCTCAGGTGCCGCGGACCGTATCGCTATGCTCAAAACCCGCGCCATGCGTTTGTTCTGGGTTGCCGATGCCGCGGGCTCGGCGATCTTTTTCGTCGTCATCGGGTTGCTGCTGGCGGCCTGGCAAAGGCTGGGGCTCGATGCTTCGGTGATCAGCGGTACCGTGCTAGTGCTGCTCTACGTAAAAGGGCCGGTGGAGCAGATTGCCAATGGCCTGCCGGCGCTGGGCCAGGCGCAGGTCTCGTTCCGGCGTATCGCCGCGTTGTCAGCGGATTTCGCACAGCATGGGGCGGCGCTGCATGAGCACACGAGTACCACCGCGCTGCTGGGCCGGTCTATCGAGTTGCGTGATATGAACTATGAGTTTCCGGGTGGCTTTACGTTGGGGCCGGTTGATCTGACCCTGCGCCGGGGTGAGGTCCTGTTCATCGTCGGCGAGAATGGCTCGGGTAAGACGACGCTGATTAAATTGCTGCTCGGCCTTTATACGCCAACCTCCGGCCAGTTGCTGCTCGACGGTGAGGACGTGCCGTTCTCACAGCTGGATGATTACCGCCAGCTCTTCTCCGCGGTGTTCTCGGATTATTTTCTGTTCGATGATTTGCTAACCGCTGATAGTGAGCTGGCGGAAAGAGCGAATGCCTATCTCGCCCGGTTGGAGATCGGTGCAAAAGTGCGTGCCGAGAACGGCGCTTTCACCACTACCGATCTTTCCAGCGGCCAGCGCAAACGTCTGGCGCTGGTACATGCCTATCTGGAGCAGCGGCCTGTCATGATGTTTGACGAGTGGGCAGCTGATCAGGACCCGACCTTCCGCCGGGTTTTCTACACTGAGTTGCTGCCGGATCTGAAACGCCAGGGCAAGACGCTGATCGTGGTTTCGCATGACGACCGCTATTTTGACGCGGCGGACCGGATCATCCGGCTGGAAGCCGGCAGGATTGTCGAGGACCGGATGATCACCCCCAGTGTTGCCACTGCTTCTGTTGTTATTGCATCGGAGGCGCCATGAGCGCGCAAATTCTGCATCTGCTGAAGTCTTCAGCGGAGACCACGCCCACAAGCCCATTGTTTGATTTGAGAGATGTATCCTTTGCGGTGGAAGGACGCATGCTGTTGCAACCGCTCACGTTGACTCTGCCTGCACGGCGCATGGTTGGGCTGATCGGCCATAATGGTTCGGGCAAGTCCACGCTGCTAAAACTGCTGGCGCGCCAGCAACCGGCCAGCGGCGGCACCATAGAGTTTGAGGGCAGGGGCCTGCATCTTTGGAAAGACCGTGCGTTTGCCAGGAAGCTTGCCTATCTGCCGCAACAACCGCCGCCCGCTGCCGGCATGCTGGTGAGGGAGCTTGTGGCGCTGGGGCGCTACCCCTGGCATGGCGCGCTCGGCCGCTTCGGCCAGATCGACCGCGACAAGGTTGCCGAGGCGATTGCGCTGACGGATATCGCATCCTTTGCCGGCCGGCTGGTCGACACACTCTCGGGCGGCGAGCGCCAGCGCGTGTGGCTGGCGATGCTTGTGGCGCAGGATGCCGAATGCCTGCTGTTGGATGAGCCGATCTCGGCGCTCGACATCGCGCATCAGCTCGAAGTGCTGGAACTCGTGCACCGTCTGGCGCGCGAGCGTGGTCTCGGCGTCATCGTCGTGCTGCACGATGTCAATATGGCGGCACGCTTCTGCGATGAGGTTCTAGCCCTGCATGGCGGCCGGCTGATTGCCCGCGGTACGCCGGAGGCGCTGATGACCCCGGCGCAGCTGGAAGCCATCTATGGCCTGCCCCTGGGCATCCTGCCTCACCCCGTCACCAACAAACCCATCAGCTATGTGCGCTGAGCAGCTTTCTAGGACCGCGTAATTCCATGATCCGTCACCCCCGTTGCCGCACCGCCGGTTTTACCGCGCTTGTTCTGGCCGCCCTCGTGCTGCCCGCTGCCGCCCTGGCACAGGCCGCTCAGCCCCCGGCGTCAGCGGCGGCAACCATGCCGGCTTCGTCCGGCGCGGCTGGCCTGCTGCCGGAGAATTTGTCGCCGTGGGGCATGTTCCTGGAGGCCGATATCGTCGTGAAGCTGGTGATCTGCCTGCTGGCATTCGCTGTTGTGCTGACCTGGACCATCTTGCTGGTGAAGAGCCTGGAGCTGGCCATTGCCCGCGGCCGGTTGCGGCGCACCCTCGGCACATTGCACGGCGCGCAGAGCCTGGCCCAGGTGGCGGGGGAGCTTGGCGAGGGCAATGGGGTGGTCCGCGCCCTGGTTGGGGCGGCACGGGAGGAGTGGAAGCACTCGGCAGATGCGCTTGATGACCGCGACGGGCTCAAGGAGCGTATCGCGCTGCATTTGGAGCGGGTCGAAGCCGCCGTGAGCCGGCGCATGATCGTGGGAACCGGTATTCTGGCCACTGTGGGGGCGACGGCGCCCTTCATCGGCCTGTTCGGCACGGTCTGGGGTATCATGAACAGTTTTACCGGCATTGCGAAAATGCACAGCAGCAACCTCGCCGTGGTAGCGCCCGGTATTGCCGAGGCGCTGCTCGCCACCGCTTGTGGCCTGGTTGCCGCCATTCCGGCTGTTGTTATCTACAACCATTTTACGCGCCAGATCGGGGCGTATAAAGCCCAGGTCGCCGATGCCGGTGCGGCGGTGATGCGGCTAGCATCACGCGATTTGAGTCGTGGTGTCGGCAGCGACGGCAAGCGCAGCGGCACGTTGCGCGTGGCGGCGGAGTAACCGCCATGGCTGTGAAGATGAACCATAGCGACGTTGATCTCGTGGAGACTCACGAGATCAACGTCACACCTTTCATCGATGTGATGCTGGTACTGCTGATCATTTTCATGGTGGCGGCGCCGCTCGCGACGGTCGATGTCAATGTCGATTTGCCAGCCTCGACGGCGCAGCCGCAGCCGCGCCCAGACAAGCCGATTTTTCTGACCGTGAAGGCGGATCAATCTCTGCTGCTCGGTGATGCGCCCGTTGCCAAAGATGGGCTTGGTGCCGCGCTGGATAAGATTTCCGCGGACGACAAGACGCAAACAATCTTCCTGCGGGCGGATAAGACGGTGGACTACGATACGCTGATGCAGGTGATGAACGGCTTGCGTGCCGCCGGCTATCTCAAAATCGCTTTGGTGACTTTGGACCAGAGCCAGGCGCGGTGAGGGTTAACGGACGCATGGCGGATCATTGGGGGCATATCGATGATCTCGGCCGGGGCAGGCTGCGCTGGAGCGCCGGCTTCATGCTGGTGGCGGGGCTTTTTGCCGGCGGCACCTGGCTTGCCATATGTTGGACACGCAATATTACACCACCAGCCGCACCATCCCCGGCCGAGATCATAATCACGCTGGCGCCGCTGCCTGCAGCACCTGTGACGCCGCCGGATGCAGCGCCGCCTGGCCTGAAGCAGACGATCGCGCAATCGCCGCCAGCGCCAGAGGTGCGGCAGACGCTGCCCAAGGCACCGCCCGCGCCGGCGCCTGAGGTCGCCGTGCCGGTGTCCGCAAAGCCTAAGCCAGTCAGACATCACCAGCCTATCGAGCAACGCCCCTCGCTCAAGCACATTCCCGATAAAACACCACCAGCTCAGGAAACAACCGCGCCACCACAGATGCAGGCCGCTCCTGCACCGGCGGCGGCACCTCCCGCGCCGGTTACTTCATCTGCGGCATCCTCCAACGCCGTGCCGAGCTGGCAGGGGCAGTTGATGCAACGGTTGGAGGCGTTCAAGCGCTATCCGCCGCTGGCACAGCTGCGCAACGAGCAGGGCGTGGCTTATCTGCGCTTCAGCATGGACCGAAATGGCAAGGTGCTGTCAGCCAGCATTGTGAAAAGTGCGGGCTATGACGAACTGGATGAAGAAACACTGGAACTGATCCACCGCGCCGAGCCATTGCCAAAGCCACCGCCTGAAGTGCCCGGTGATCCGCTCATGCTCACCGTACCCATCCAGTTCTTCCTTGGCAGCCGGAACTGACCATCTGCCAGCCATTGCGGCCAAGCCTGCTCGCCGCTGGCTGGGGGCTCACTCTTTTGCCAGTTTATTGAATTGTTGAACCTTTTTCGAAATATGCTAACAAGGCTTCCGTCAGCCGCAATAATTATGGAAATCGTGCCATATGCTTAACGCAATTTATCGGGACACCGCTCGTGCGCAAAACATGCGGAAGTGGGGGTTAAGGACGGTACCGTTTTGTGTTTTCTTGCTTGCGTTCAGCCCCATGGCTGACGCACAGGTAGCCGGCGCACAAGTAAATGTGCAAAAAAACGGCTTGAAGAAGGTAGACTGCACAGGGGAATTCAGTACAGGCTCGGGCGTGCTGGGGTCTTCGGTCGGGGAGACTTGCTTTATTGATGCGGACACGGACCAAGAGCGTAGAATACAGGATGTGTGTGCTCAGAACTCCACGTGCAAAGTTACAGCTATGGCAAGTATGAATGCTGACGGAACAAAAGAGCTTGAGAAGATTCTATCCGTTCAGCAAACAGCGCCGCCCAGTCAATAGATTTGTATTTCCCAGAAGATTTTCGCGGGCAATGTATTGTCTTATCGGCCGATTCTCACCGGTAGCTATCCTTATATCGAGTCAATCTGATTTTTTGACCGTTAAACGATACCCGTGCGATCAACAGGAGATTACAATGACTTTTCGTCTTCCCTCCTCGGTAGCCGCTTGAGGTTGCGCTCTGATCGCGGTTGCGGGCATCGAACTCAAACCAACTCCTTCTAGATGTTTGATCCCGGACTTTAATGGTGCGATGTTTTCCAGTGATTGGAGGGAGGCACTATGGTCCAGATTCTACATGGGCGCGCCACGACAACAGAGGCGGTGCGTCGAGCGATACAGCATAG
>JAMFRU010000005.1 GCA_026224875.1 Acidocella sp. | reverse complement strand
TGGCTTGCGTTGTGGTCGTGCTCATTGCATTCACCTCAAAACATGTTCAGCGAGAGGCGGGCCTCTTCGCTCATTCTGGTCGGATCCCACGGCGGGTCCCACACAGTCTCTACCTCTATATCACCAGCGCCATCCACCGCTGCAATGGCCGCCTTCACCATTTCCGGCAATTCCTGGGCGGATGGGCAGCCGGGTGCTGTCAGCGTCATCTCGACCTTCACATCGCCGTTCTCGGCAATCTCAACGGCATAAATCAAGCCAAGCTCATAAATATTCACCGGAATTTCCGGATCGAACACCGTGCAGATGGCATTGATCACCGCCTCCTCCGAGAGTTTCGGCGCGGACTCACCATCCGGCGTCCAGGTCGTCACGGGGATCATTTTATCAGTGTCAGACATTTTGTAACGCCTCTTCAAGCGCACGCCAGGGCAGAGTGGCGCAGCCGATGCGGGAGGGAAATTCAAAAACGCCGGCAAGCGCATTGAGCTCGCCGAGTGCTGGGTTTTCAGTGCCGGTGGTTACAACCTCGGCAAAGGCCTGGGCCAGCGCGTGGATATCCGCGGCAGTTTTGCCGGTGGTAGCATCCACCATCAAATCCGCGCTGGCAACCATAATGGCGCAGCCTTCAGACTCATGGTGCAGCTGCATACCGGCGCGCGTGACGTAGATGCTGACCTTATCGCCGCACAACCGGTTCGCGCCTTGACCCCGGGCATCAAATTGCGCAGGGCGGCCGGCATGGCGCGGCCGTTTGACACGCTCCAGCACGATGCGTTCATAAAGCTCGCTCATGCGAAAATCTTTCTGACACGCTCTAAACCTTTGGCCAGAGCATCAATCTCCTCCAGCGTGGTGTAGAGAGCAAAAGAGGCCCGCGCGGTGCTCGTCACACCCAGCCTTCCCATCAACGGCTCGGCACAATGATGCCCGGCGCGTACGGCGATGCCCTGGCGGTCGAGCAGCGTCGCAATGTCATGCGCATGTGCATCCTTCATCACGAAGGAGATAACGCCGCCGCGGTCCTGCGCCGTGCCGAGAATACGCAACCCTTCGATATTCGGCAGCACCGCCAACGCATGTTCGGTAAGCGCCTGCTCATGCGCGGCAATCGCCGGCAGCCCGATGGCACTCACATAATCAATGGCAGCACCCAGCCCGATGGTCTCGATAATCGCCGGCGTCCCAGCCTCGAAACGATGTGGCGGCTTGGCCCAGCTCGATTTCGCATAGGAGACCGAAGCGATCATGTCCCCGCCCCCCAGAAACGGCGGCATATCGGCCAGAATTTCCGCCTTGGCGTAGAGCGCGCCGATACCTGTGGGGCCATAGAGCTTATGCCCGGAAAACACGAAGAAATCGGCATCCATAGCGCGCACATCAATCTGCCGATGCACAACCGCCTGGCACCCATCAATGAGGATTTTTGCCCCATGCGCGTGCGCGAACTTCGCCAAGCGTTCTACCGGTGTATAGGTGCCAAGCACGTTGGACATTTGCGTGACGGCAAGCAGTTTCACCCGCCCATCGGCAAACACCTCTTCCAGAGAATTCCAATCGATCTCGCCGGCATCAGTGATCTTGATGATCCGCAGCTCGGTGCCATGCGCATCGCGCAGCATCTGCCACGGCACCAGATTCGCGTGATGCTCCATCTCAGTCACAGCCACCACATCCCCAGGCTTCAGCGCGGAGCGGCCCCAGGTATAGGCAACGAGATTGATGGATTCCGTGGCATTGCGCGTAAAAACAATCTCGTCACGCGAACCTGCATTGATGAAAGCAGCAACCTTATCGCGCACAGCCTCATAAGCATCAGACGTTTTTTCCGACATATAATGCAGGCCGCGATGCACATTGGCGTATTGCGCCTCCATAACATGCACCATGGCGTCGATCACCACGCGCGGCTTTTGCGCGCTCGCGGCGGAGTCCAGAAACACCAGATCCTTGCCATGCACTTTCTCTTTAAGGATCGGAAAATCCTCGCGCAGAGCAGCGGTATCGAAAGTTTGTAGGGTCGTGCTCATTGGCTCACCCACCAGTTTTCAATCGCGGCCTCGAACAAAGCTTTCGCCTCTTCCTGTTGCACCGGCGCCAGCGCGTCATCAAGGAAGGCGCGGACCAATATGGAACGTGCCTCCGCCTCGGGAATACCGCGTGAGCGCAGGTAAAACACCTGATCTTCATCCAACGCGCCAATGGTCGCACCATGGCTGCATTTCACGTCATCGGCGTAAATGCGCAGCTCCGGCTTGATGTCCATCTCGGCATGCGGCGAAAGCAGCAGCGCCTGGCTCATCTGATAGCCATCGGTTTTCTGCGCAATGCGATCGACCTCGATGCGCCCTTGAAACACACCGCGCGACAGGCCCGACAACACGGACTTCACCGTCTGGCGCGAGGGGCAATTAGGCGCCTTATGCGCAATCACCGTGGTAAAATCACCATGCTGTTCGCCGGTCAGCATCTGCGCCGCATTGAGATGCGCCGTCGCCTGCTCACCCGCGAGGGACGCATGGATTTCCGTGCGCGAAAGCCGCGCCCCAATAGTCGCGGTAAAATGCTCATAAGCCGCCCCGGCCTCAATATGCGCGCGGATGGTGGCAAGGCTGAACGCCTCGCGGCTCTCATCCTGCAACCGGTAATGGTTGAGTTTTGCTCCTGCCGCCAGCGTAATGTCGGTAACCGGATTATGCCAGTAAACGCCATCACCTTTGGCGATATCGACAATGGTGAGCGACGCCCCCTGCCCCAACGCAACACGATGGCGCAGATGAAACGCAAACGGCGCATCACCAGAAGCATGCGAGATCAGCAGCACCGTCCCAGCATCAATACCATCAGGTATCGTCAGCGTAACCCCATCCCGCGCCTGCTCGGCATTGATACGCGCCAGCGGCTGCGCCGAAGCATCGGCCACAGCGTCAAACGCGCCCGCAAAATCCAATCGCGACGAAAGCACCTCCGAAAACACGCCATTGAGAAACACCAGACGCGGCAAATCGGATTCCGGCAGCACCGGGGCCACAGCCACCGGCACAGCCCCAAACGAAATCTCCGACAGCGGCGCCAGATCCGTATAACGCCAGGCTTCCAGTTTTTTACTCGGCAGCGCGGTCATGGTTAAGCCGCTTCCAGCCCGGCATAGCCGTGCGCTTCCAGCTCCAAAGCCAGTGAGGCCGGGCCACTGCGCACAATCCGCCCGCCCGACAGCACATGCACCATATCCGGCACAATATAATCCAGCAGCCGCTGATAATGCGTGATCACCAGTGCTGAGAATTTCTCAGACCGCAGCGCATTCACGCCCTCAGCCACAATCTTCAACGCATCGATATCCAACCCGGAATCGGTCTCATCCAAAATCGCGAGACCAGGCTGCAACAGCGCCATCTGCAGCATCTCGTTGCGCTTCTTCTCGCCGCCGGAAAACCCCACATTCACATTGCGCTTCAGAAAATCCTCTTTCATGGAGAGGTTCTTCACAGCCGCCCGCGCCAGCTTCAAAAACGCCACCGCATCCAGCTCCGCCTCGCCCCGCTTGCGCCGCACGGCATTTACCGCGGTACGCATAAAATTGGCATTCCCCACACCCGGCAATTCAACCGGATACTGAAACGCCAAAAACAGCCCAGCGGCAGCACGGTCTTCCGGCGCCAGCGCCAGAATATCCTGGCCATCATAAATCACCTCGCCCTCGGTCACCTCATAGCCGTCACGGCCAGAAAGCACGTAGGAGAGCGTCGATTTACCAGCCCCGTTCGGCCCCATAATGGCGTGAATCTCGCCATCGGGCACGGTCAGGTTTATCCCCTTAAGAATTTCCTTCTCGCCAATACGGGCATGAAGATTTTTAATCTCTAACATCAGCCAACAGAACCTTCCAAAGAAACAGCCAGTAATTTTTGCGCTTCGACGGCGAATTCCATCGGCAGTTCCTTAAGAACATCCTTGCAAAAACCATTGACAATCATGCCCACCGCGTCTTCTTCCGAAAGCCCGCGCGAGCGGCAGTAAAACAACTGGTCCTCGTCAATCTTCGAGGTCGTCGCCTCATGCTCCAATTTCGCGGAGGAATTGCGGCTCTCGATATACGGCACGGTGTGCGCGCCGCATTCATTGCCAATCAGCAGTGAATCACATTGCGTAAAATTCCGCGCACCGGAAGCACTGGCCAGAATCTTCACCAGCCCACGATAGGTATTATCGGACTTGCCGGCCGAAATCCCCTTGGAGATGATCGTGCTGGTGGTGTTCTTCCCCAGATGGATCATTTTTGTTCCGGTATCCGCCTGCTGATGATGGTTGGTCACCGCGACCGAGTAAAACTCACCCACCGAGCCATCACCCTGCAGCACACACGAAGGATATTTCCAGGTAATCGCCGAGCCTGTTTCCACCTGCGTCCAGGAAATCTTGGAATTCTTCCCCCGGCAGGCCCCGCGCTTGGTCACGAAATTATAAATCCCGCCCTTGCCATCCGCATCGCCCGGATACCAGTTCTGCACGGTCGAATATTTGATCTTGGCGTCATCCATCGCCACCAATTCGACCACCGCCGCATGCAGCTGATTCTCATCGCGCATCGGCGCGGTGCAACCCTCAAGATACGAGACCGAAGCCCCATCATCGGCAATAATCAGCGTCCGCTCAAACTGCCCCGTGTTCCGCGCATTAATCCGGAAATACGTCGAAAGTTCCATCGGGCAGCGCACGCCCTTGGGAATGAACACAAAACTGCCATCGGAAAACACGGCCGAGTTCAGCGCCGCGAAATAATTATCGCGCACCGGCACCACGGAGCCGAGGTATTTCTTCACAAGCTCTGGATGCTCACGCACGGCTTCCGAAATCGGACAGAAAATCACCCCAGATTTCGAAAGCGTATCCCGGAACGTCGTCGCCACCGAAACCGAATCAAACACCGCATCCACTGCCACACCGGCCAAAGCCGCGCGCTCGTTCAACGGAATACCCAGCTTCTCATAGGTCCGCAGCAATTCAGGATCGACATCATCGAGCGATTTCGGCTGCTCCTTCGCCGGCGCCGCGTAATAATATAATTCCTGATAGTTGATCGGCGGATGTTTGACATTCGCCCAATCCGGCTCTTCCATGGTCAGCCACAGGCGGTACGCCTTCAGGCGCCACTCCAACATCCATGCCGGCTCGCTCTTTTTAGCGGAAATCCGGCGCACAATGTCTTCCGACAGGCCGAGCGGAAACTCTTCCATCTCGATATCGGTGGTAAAACCGTATTTGTATTTCTGGTCGGCAATCGCCTGCATAGATGCGGACATGTTAAGCTACCTCAGACATGCGCAGGCCACGCGGCAAAGCCGCATGCGCCATGTCGCTTAAAGAAATATTCTGCAGCGCACTGCGTATAGCGGTGTTCACCGGGTCCCAGCGCCCCGCCACCGGGCAGCGCAACAGGCTCTCGCACACCCCGCCCGAACCCTCCACGCAGGAGGTCAACGCAATCGGCCCGTCAATGGCGACGATGATCTCCGCCACCGTGATGCTGGACAGCGGCCGGCTCAGCCGGTAGCCGCCGCGCGCCCCGCGGGTGGAGAGCACAAGCCCCTGTCCCGCCAGTATTTTCAGCACCTTAGCCACGGTGGGCTCGGGTATGCCGATGGCGGCTGCAATGCCGGGGGAGGTTTCCACCCCCTCCGCCGCCGAGAGACGAACCAGCGCCGCAACGGCGTAATCTGTCAGGCGTGAGAGTTTCAGCATGGTGGCTCCGGTTAATAGGACAAATAAGGTCCTGATTGCCAGATGGGGCATACGAGGCCGCGCGTCAACCTATTTCCGCTATGCGGAGGAGCAACTCCTGGGCAGTGCTGGCGGTATGTGTGGCTTGCGCCACACCATAGCCCCAGCTCACAAAAACCGCCTTTTGCCCAAGCCCGGCAGCGGCGTTAAGGTCATTGGCGTGGTCCCCCACCATAATGGCGCTGGAAACCTCCATGGCGCCCAGCGTGGCCGCCAGATGGCGCGGGTCCGGCTTTTTGTAAGGTGTTGAATCCCCACCAATAATCGCGGAAAAATAGGGAGTCAGGCCCAACGCATCGAGGATACGCACAGTCGGCCCATAAGATTTATTGGTGCAGAGCCCGAGCTGCCGTCCCTCGGCTTTCAACGCCGCCAGCGCCTGCTCCAGGCCGGGGAAGCACACCGTCTCACGCACCGGGTTTGCATGATACTCGTCGGAAAAATCCGCCAGATGATGCGCCTGCGCCTGCCCGCCCCGCGCTGCAAACCCGCGCTCCAGCAACTGCTTGGCGCCATCGCCGATCATCCCGCGCACCTCATCCAGCCCCAGCGGCGCCAACCCCTCGGAACCCAGAATGCGGTTCAGCACGGCGGCGATATCAGGTGCTGAATCAATCAGCGTCCCATCCAGATCGAACACCACAGCCCGCATGACATACTCCGTTTTATTAAGTGAACGCGCGCGGCTTTGACACAAACCCAAACCCAGCGCTACCGCTTGCGCTGGTTTTACGAGGGCAAACTATATGTGCGGTATCGTAGGTGTCGTGGGCGTCTCACCGGCGGCAAAACTGCTGCTGGACGGCTTGGCGCGCCTGGAATACCGGGGCTATGATTCCGCCGGCATCGCCACGCTGGTCAACGGCCATATCGAGCGCCGCCGGGCCGAGGGCAAACTGCGCAACCTGGCCGCGGTGCTGGAGGCAACACCGCTGGCCGGCGTTACCGGCATCGGCCACACCCGCTGGGCCACGCATGGCGCCCCCACCGAGAGCAACGCCCACCCGCACGCCACCGCCCGCGTGGCCGTGGTCCACAACGGCATCATCGAAAACCATCTGCTCCTGCGCACCGAGCTGGAGGCCGCCGGCCAAACCTTCGTGTCCGAGACAGACACGGAAACCGTGGCGCAATTGCTGGACCTGCTCCTGGCCCAAGGCCTCACCCCCGTCGAAGCCGCAAAAGCCGCCTTCGCCAAACTGGAAGGCGCCTATGCGCTGGCCCTGATTTTCGCCGGCCACCCCGAGCTCATCATTGGCGCCCAACGCGGCGCGCCTTTGGCCGTCGGCTTTGGCGGTGACGAAATGTACCTAGGATCCGACGCCCTGGCCCTGGCCCCACTCACCCGCGAAATTGCCTACCTCGAAGACGGCGACTGGGTGGTGGTAACCCGCGACGGCGCCGCGTTTTTCGACAGCGCCTCCCTGCCCGTCATCCGCGCCAAAAAGCTCACAGCCTTCACCGGCGCCTCCATCGGCAAAGGCAATTTCCGCCATTTCATGGAAAAAGAGCTGCACGAGCACCCCGTCGTCATCGGCGATGTGCTGCACCGCATGCTGGATGGCGGTGTCGCCTCGCTCCCCGACCTGCCCTTCGACCTGGCCTCAGTAAAACGCATCACCTTAAGCGCCTGCGGTTCGGCCTTCTACGCCGGGCTCACCGCCAAATTCTGGCTCGAAAACCTCGCCCGTGTGCCGGTGGAAGCCGATGTCGCCAGCGAATTCCGCTACCGCGCCCCACCGCTGGATAAAGGCGAGCTAGGCCTGCTGGTAAGCCAAAGCGGCGAGACCGCCGACACGCTGGCCGCCCTGCGCTACATGAAAAGCGAGGGCCTCAAAATCCTCTCGGTGCTCAACGTCCCGGAATCCTCCATGGCGCGCGAGAGCAACGCCGTGCTGGAAACCATCGCCGGCCCGGAAATAGGTGTCGCCAGCACCAAAGCCTTCACCGCCCAGCTCACCGTACTAGCAGTGTTTGCCCTCGCCATGGCCCGCGCCAAGGGTGTGCTCTCGGCCGAAGCCGAATCCCGCCTCACCACGGCACTTCTGGAAATCCCCGCGAAAGCCGCCGAAATCCTCGCCAATGATGCCCCCATCCACCAGCTCGCCACCCGCATCGCCGAGGCGCGCGATGTGCTGTACCTGGGGCGCGGCGGCTGCTTTCCCATCGCTTTGGAAGGTGCCCTAAAACTCAAGGAAATCAGCTATATCCATGCCGAGGGCTACGCCGCCGGCGAGATGAAACACGGCCCCATCGCCCTCATCGACAAATCCGTCCCGGTCATCGCCATCTGCCCCTCCGGGCCGTTGTTCGAAAAAACCGCCTCCAATTTGCAGGAAGCCGCCGCGCGCGGCGGCCAGATCGTGGTGTTCTCCGACGCCAAAGGTGCGGAAAAACTCCGCTCCATCGCCACGGAAACCATCCTGCTCCCCGAAATCGACCCCTTCGCCGCCCCCATATTATACGCCATACCGGTGCAGATGCTGGCCTATCACGTCGCCGTGCTGAAAGGCACGGATGTAGACCAGCCCCGCAACCTGGCGAAATCGGTGACGGTGGAGTGAGGTTTTGGGCGGTACTGGCGCTGCTCTGCCTGGCACAGCCCGCCGCCGCGCAGAGCGATGCCGACGCGCTCCAGACCATCGAACTCCGCGGCACCATCGGCGCCTATGCCGTGGGCGCCAACATCATCGAGCACAATAAAACAGACGTCATCGCCGCGCATTATTTTTACGCCGCGCACTGCATCAATATTCCGCTGCGGACCTCCCGCGCTGGTGATACGCTGGTTTTCACGGAGCCCTGCGGCGCCGTCATGCATCTGCATTTCATCACCAATGATTCCGTGCCAGCGGGAACACAACTCAATTTCTACAATTCCACCGGGCTGGCCGGAGAGTGGAGCGATGCAGGCAAAACCCTGCCTGTGCGGCTTATGATGGAGTTCTCCTATCCTGGCATTCGCGCCGGGCACTGGTACGCCGACGTCACCGACGAGCCTGATGCCGTTTTCGAAGCCAGGGTGCAGCGTTTTCTCAACGGCGCGCTAACTGGCAACAAGGCTGAGGCCGCCAGCGCCATCAGTCTTCCGCTGCATGTCTGGGACAAGGAGATAAAAACCAAAGCCGCGTTTTACGCTCAATGGAATAAAATCTTCACCCCAAAATACCTCACCTTGCTCCGCAAAGCCGTGCCGCATGAGATGTTCGTGCATGACGGCATGGCGATGATCGGCAATGGCGAGGCCTGGTTCGGCCCGAACGGGCAAACGAGACTGCAACCGCCTGAATAGCCACCGGGAGAGGGGCGGATGGCGCCACGCTGAACCCCTGCCATTGCCCGCCCCGCCGCGCCGAGACAAAAAGCCACCAAATATTACATTTTTCTCCTAAAACCCCATGCATATTCAGCAGGATGTTCTATTTCCTGCATATCCCCAAGACAGCCGGCACCTCCATGCGCCGGCTTTTCACCAGCACCGCCTCGCCCGACGAGACCGCCTATATCTACCTGCCGCCAGATGGTGTGGAGCTGGACACCCTCTACGCGCTCCCACCCCGCCGCCTCGCCGGCTTAAAACTGTTGTTCGGCCATTATCATTATGGCGTCGATGCCAGGCTCGGGCGGCCCGGCAAATATCTCACCTGCCTGCGCGAGACCGCATCGCGCCTCACCTCCAATTACCGGCAGCATGTGCGGGGCGGTTTCGTCGGCAGGCTTTCGCTGCTGGAATATTTCCAAGCATGGAAACCCAAGGATATGGATAATTACACAGTCAGGCTGCTGGCGGGCGTCGGGCATGGCCCCGGTTTCGGCGAGATGACCGAGGCGCATCTGCGCCAGGCCAAATTGAACCTGGACAAAGGGTTTGCCGCGTTTGGGCTCTATGAATATCTGCCGGAAACCATCATCCGTTTCCGCCGCGTGCTGGGGCTGGGTGAGATTGCCATCGGCCAGGAGAATATCACCCCGCCCGCCCAGCGCACGAATACCATCCCCGCGCGCGAGATTGCTGCACTTTTGCGGCATAATGCGCTGGATGTGGCCCTGTACGACCATGCCAAAATGCGGTTTCTCAATGAGCCGCGCGCGGCGCATTCGGCGGCCTGACTATCGCCGCACCCAGATCGCCGTCGTCTGCGCGTATGAAATCAGGATGTCACCGCCCACCAGCCTTGCCCTGAACCCCAGCCGGTCCTGGCCCGCGCGCGCGTCCTCGTAAAACATCGCGCGGAGCGCCGCGATGCTGATGGCTTCGGGGAAGGAGGCCGCCAGTATCGCATCGAGCGGCAGATCCGCGGCCTCGCTGGCATGCAGGGCCGGGACGCCGACCGGCAGACCCTCACCCAGTTGCGAAACTTCATCCACCGTCAGCGCATGGGTGTGGGAGGGGTCGCGCAGAATCTCCATCCGGTCGTAGGCAGCGGATTTTGCCGCCGCCGGCGTTACATCGCGCACCACCACACGGCCGCCGGGGCGGCAGACCCGGACCAGTTCCGCGAAGGCGGCGCGCGGGTCGGTCATGTGGTGCAAGGCGGCGCCGCAGGTAACGAGGCTGAAGGCCGCATCGGCAAAGGGCAGCGCATAAACATCGCCTTGCCGCCAATCGGCATTGGTCACGCCGCGCTGCACCTGCGCCGTTTGCGCCTGCGCCAGCATCGCCGGGGTCAGGTCCAGCCCGGTGACGCGCGCCACATAAGGGGCGAGATCGAGCGCGATGGCGCCTGCGCCGCAGCAGACGTCCAGCACCACATCATCCGCCCGGGCCCCGACCAAAACTGCGAATTTTGCGCGCCTTCCGCCATCTTCCATGCTGCCGGTCAGCCTGGCATAGCCCTCCGCCTGCTGGGTAAACTGGCTGATCACCTGGGTTTTGTGGCTCTCATCGCTCATTTTCGTTTCATATTCGCTTCATAGGCTTTTATGTTGTATAACGAAACATCACTTGTCCTGCGCGAGCGCATCGGCCATATTTGGTGCAGCAACGGCCAAAGGTGGGACCATGCAGGCAAGGCTCGTACAAATGCGCGCTCCGGCAAGCGGCACCGAACCCTTGCTCAGTGCCGGGGCGCATTGCAGCGACGGCTGGTCCGTCACCTCGCCCTGGCATTATCATGACATGCACCAGCTGCTTTACGCCTTCGACGGCGCGGTGGAGGTGGAAGGGCTGCAGGGGCATTACAAAGTGCCGCGCCAGTTCGCGGTCTGGATCCCGGCCGGTGCGGTGCATCGCACCAGCATCCAGCGCATCCCCTCCGGCTCGGTGTTTTTCGACCCCGAACTCCTGCCCTGCATCATGCCGGCTCCACGCGTTATCACCGCCCCCGCGCTGCTCCGCGAAATGGTGATGCACGCCATGCGCTGGCCGCTCGACCGCGAGGAAGACGAGGTGAGTGCCGCCTATTTCCCCTGCCTGGCCCGGCTTTGCGAAGGCTGGATCACCGAGGATGTTAAACTGCTGCTTCCCACCAGCACCGAGCCGCGGATTGCCGCCATCATGGATTTCACCAGCGCCCATGCCGCGCAGGTAACGCTCGGGGATGTGTGCCGACACGCCAACATGTCCGAGCGCAATCTACGCCGGCAATTCACCAAATCCGCCGGCATCAGCTGGGAAGACTACCGGCAGCGCCTGCGCATGACCATGGCGCTGGATGCCCTCGACCGCACGGACCAACACATCGGCGAGATCGCGGCCAGTGTGGGCTATGAAAATCAGGCCGCCTTCGCCCGCGCTTTTCGCGCCGTGCTCGGCATGGCCCCGCGTGAGTACCGGGCGCTGTAAAAAGCAGCAGCTTTTTCAAAAAAGCCACACCAAAAACGTCTATTAATTATTATGGGGTTTGGCGCTATTTTGCGCCACATAACCGATCAGTTTTGGGTTGATCAAGTCATTCATCCTCGACGGTATTGAACCGCGGGTGCAGCCGCTTCCAGCGGTCCATCCAGGCAATCCCTTCCTCGATCATCTCGATGGAGCCGGGCCGGATGCGCCGGTCCGCTTCAATCATCGCCGCCTCCACTTGGCCAAGGCCCGCCGCGTCGACGCCGTGCAGCTCCACCGCCGCCGCCAACTGCTCAGCACCACTCTTGCGCAGCATGGCCGGCAGGCGCGTACGTACGGCATTGAGCGCCCAGGGCAGCATCTTCCCGTTCGCGTCGGGGTCATACCCCCAGACAATATTATGCCCGAGATCATGCAGCACGTAATGGTAATGCGGCCCGCGGTCGAAACAATCAAAGCGCAGCCATTCCTCGGACCGGTCCGCATTGAACACATGCAGGCTGGCGCCGATCTCGCCGACCACCCCTTGCTTCGTGCCCAGCACACGCCCCTCGACGCCGAAGGTAACCGGCCCCGCGGGGATGAAGGCGGCATGATGCTCCATAATCGGGATCAGTTTGAATTTATGATACTGGCCATGGACGACGCTGACCCCCGCTTTGTCAGGTGCTTTGTGAGATGTTTTGTGAGGCGCTTTCGCCGGGGCATCACACATTTTATTCCTCCTCGGATCTTTCTGGGCACCTTTCTGGCTTTGTCCGATTATACGATATTATATTCATATATGCGAATAAAATACGAGCTTCAGCCCCCGCCTTGCACCACCACGGCACCCCCGCCTAGTCTCGCGGCATGAGTCTCGCCGCATGAGCCAGAATTTGCCGGACCCGGATGCCGGGCTTCGCGCCTCGCTGAAAAAACATCAGCTTTTCGCGTCGTCGCTATTAGCGTTAATGGCTGGGCTTACTGTGGTGGGCTACGTCTTGCCACCCAGCCACGCCACGGAATTACTGCGCGATGCCGCCAAAGCCGGGTTCATCGGCGGCGTGGCGGATTGGTTTGCCGTCACAGCCCTGTTCCGCCATCCGCTCGGCCTGCCCATCCCGCACACCGCCATTTTGCCGGCGCAGAAGGAACGCCTGGGCCATGCGCTGGGCCGCTTCGTCGCCAACCATGTCGCCACCGAGGCGGATATCCGCAAACTCCTGGCCAATCTGGACTCCCCCGCCATCCTGCGCCGCTTTCTCTCCGACAGCGCCGCCACCCGCCCGCTGGCCGAGGCGCTGGCCGGCATGCTGCCCAAACTCCTGGCCAGCATCGAGGATGGCCGCGCCCGCCGCCTGCTGGCGCGTTTTCTGCCCAAACTCGTCGGTGGACGCGCCGCCGGCGTGGTTGTGGCCCGCGCTTTGGGCGGGCTGGTCGCCGGCGGGCGCCACCAGGAGGTGTTCTCCTTCATCCTCGCCCAGCTCAAGGAAACTCTGGCCGCGCGAGAGGAAACCCTCTCCTCCGCCATCAAAGAACGCGTCTCCCAGCATGGCGGCAAAATCGTCGGCTGGGCGCTGGGCGGCACGGTGGCCAAACGCGTGCTGGTCGCGGTCAATCAGGAGCTGGAGCATGTCGCGCCCGACAGTTCCGAGATGCGCGATGCGTTCGATGAATGGGTCCGCGCCGAAATCGGCAAGCTGGAAACCGACCCCGCCCGCGCCGCCGAGCTTGGCCGCGCCATGCAGGGCGTACTGGCGCATGACACCATAAAAGCCTGGGCCTGGGATGTCTGGGCCCGGCTGCGCCGCGCGTTGGAGCTGGATGCCGCCAACCCGCACGGCCGCTCGGTCACGGTCATCGAAAGTGCGCTGCACGGGCTGGCTGAAGTGCTGGAGAAGGACGAAGCAGCCAAGGCCCGTGTGAACGCCGCGGTGGAATCCATCGTGTTGCGCGCCTTGCCCGCGGCCCAGGCCGGCGGCGCGGAATTCATCGGCCGCGTGGTGGGAGCGTGGGATGCAGCCACCATCACCGACAAACTGGAACTGCGCGTCGGCAAGGATCTGCAATACATTCGCGTTAACGGCACGCTGGTTGGCTTCTTTTTGGGCGCCGCCATAAATCTGGGTTTGCTGCTTGCGGGCCGGTAAAATGCCCGTGAACCCGCGATGAAGCGTCAATGAACAGGGCTTGAAGCGCATATTTTTTTCGCACGCGCCCCGCACTTCGCAACGAATTGTTAACCTGCACGGCATAAACCAAAACTGCCGAGGCCGGCTTATTGGGCTTGTCGCTTGGATTAGATACGCCGGAAAAATTCCGGCGCGGCACAAGGCCTGGCTTGGCATTTTGTAAATGGAGGTTTGCACCGGAGGACTATCATGAGCGTCATCAGCACGTCCGCCATGAGCGGCACGAACTTCAGCCTGCCCTACGCACCACCCGCCACCAGCACGGCTTCGACCACGCAGTTGGCGAGCGGCGCTACCGTAACAACCGTACGCGGCTCAGGCGGCGCTGTCCTGTCCGTAACCACCGCATCCGCGGGACCACAAAACATTGCCGCCCAAAACATCGCCGCCCTCACCAGAGGAGTCTCGCCAGATACATCGACGGTTTATGTTACCGCTTAGAGACTGTTTGAGAAGCCCTCCGGCGACATTACCCCGTCATTCCCGCGAAAGCGGGCATGACGGGGTAATGCGGGGTGACGGGGGAAGGGAAGAAACGGCGCGGAGGATGAAGGTGAAAATCATCAACGACCAGAGCAGCATGGCAAACCCCTTTGTGCTCGCTGGGCGCGAACATAATCGGCCTCGGCCGGCCTAGAAGCGCTGCGGCATGGCCGCTATGAGCGCCGCAGTTCGCCGAATAATATTTCGTATTGCGCGGTGAAGCCGGATGAAAACCTCGTGAGCAGTGCGCGGAATTTTCCCGCACCCACCGGCTTGTGGCCCGCGGGCGAGACCGCGGCGCCGAGCGTTTTCATGCCACGGATAAAGCTGTGGCCATTGGGGTGGGCCTCCTCGATTATTTCTGCTTCCAGCCGGCAGTTATATCCTGCGGGCCAGGGGAAGTTTTCTGCCGCTACGTAATCGCGCAGGCCGCAGGGCAGGTTCATTTCTTCATGCGCCTGCCGCCATTGCGCGAAACTTTTGGCGCCTAGCGTGGCAAATGCCAGAACACCGCCTGGGGCCAGTGAGCCGCCCAGCCGTGCTAGTGCTCCCGGCAGATCGTCGAACCATTGGAACGCCAGGCTTGAGGCGATTACATCGAATTTTTCGGGGGTCTCGGGCCATTGGCCGTCCATAACCCGGTATGTTGCGCCCTGCCCTAGCCGCGCTTGTGCTTGTGCCAGCATTTTTGGTGAGATGTCGGTAAGTAGCATCTCTGCTCCCGGAAATCTGGCTGCCAGAAGCTCGCTCAATAGCCCCGTGCCGCAGCCGATTTCTAGAATCTTTTTGGGGTTGCCGCTGAGCCGTGCCGCCAGGCGTTGTGCGACCTCGGCTTGTACAAGGGCTGCGGAGTTATAGACTCCGGCCTGAGCGTCGAAACCTTTCATTGGGCCAGCCGGATTACCGCCTCGGCAAGTGCCGCTACGTCTTCGGCTGTGTGCGCGGCGGAGAGGGTGAAGCGCATGCGGCTGGTGCCGGCTGGTACGGTGGGGGGGCGGATGGCTGCGGCGAGGAACCCTTCGGCTTCCAGTGATGCGGCCAGGGCGAGCACTTTTGCTTCCTCGCCCAGAATTAGCGGTACAATTTGTGTGGTGGAGGGGCCGGTGTCGAACCCGGCTGTGTTCAGGCAGCTGCGTAGATCTGTTGCCAATGCCTGCACATGCGCCCGCTCGGCGCCAAGGCTTGGGATTAGGTCCAGCGCTGCTTCCATTGCGCCCAGCACGGCCGGCGGCAGGGCTGTGGCGTAGATTATGCCGCTGCAGCGGTTGATGAGGTAGTCTCGCAGGTTGGCGGAACAGGCTGCATAGGCGCCGAAACCGCCAAGGCCCTTGCTGAATGTGCCCATTACCAGTGCGTTTTGCAGCCCATGCGCCAGCCCGAAGCCGTTTGGGCCGAGGACGCCGGTGGCGTGGGCTTCGTCGATGTAGAGGAATGCGCTGTATTGCGCGGCCAGTTTCGAGAGGGCGGGGAGATCGGCGCGATCGCCGTCCATGCTGAATACGGATTCGGTGATGATGAAGCGCGGGCGGTTGAGCGCTTTGTCTCGTTCCAGCAACTCCGCGAGATGGGCTAGATCGTTGTGTTTGAAACGGTGTTGCCGCGCGCCGGCGCTTATGCAGCCTTGGATGAGGCTGGCGTGGTTCAGGCGGTCTGCGTACACCAGGGGTTCGGCGCCGAGCACTTTGGCGTCCAGTAGTGCGGGCAGCAGTGTGAGATTTGCCTGGACGCCGGAGACGAATACCAGTGCTGCTTCCGTGCCTTTGCCGGCTGCCAGTTTTGCCTCGATTGCGGAAAAGGCGGCGAGATTTCCGGCCACAAGGCGGGAGGCTCCGGCGCCGGTGCCGTGGGTGGCGGCAGCTTCGCAGGTTTTGTTTATGAGTTCAGGGCGGAATGAGAGGCCCAGGTAGTCGTTCGAGGCGAAATCGAGAAGTACCGGCCCGTTGCCGAGTTTTATCCGGCCGCCGGGGAGGCGCACGACATCGCGCAGGCGGCGGCGGCGGTTGGTTGCTTCCAGGGTGGTTAGGCTTGCGGCCCAGAAATGGTCGAAATTCGGCATATGCGCCGCCTAAAGGGCCGGCAGGGTTTGGGATAGCCTGCCGCCTAGCCGCACCGGCTCGATGCGCCGGGCGAGGCCGGTGGTGTCATCGGTTTCGATGAAGGCGCCGCAGATTGTGGCGGGGCCTTCGGCGGGGGTTAGCTTGTCGCCGGGCATTTTGCGGATGAAGCGGCCAGTGGCTGGTTCTTTTTGCATGCCGATGACGGAATCGTAGTCGCCGCACATGCCGAGGTCGCTGGCGTAGGCGGTGCCGCCGGGCAGGATTTGGTGGTCGGCGGTGGGGACGTGGGTGTGCGTGCCGGTGACGCCGGAGACGCGGCCGTCGAAGGCGTGGGCGTAGGCCATTTTTTCGGAGGTGGCTTCGGCGTGGATGTCCAGGAGGATGGCGTGGGTGGTTACACCTAGTTTGTGGCGGGCAAGGACTTCCTCCGTGGCGCGGAAGGGGCAGTCCAGCGGTTCCATGAAGAGGCGGCCCATGGCTTGGGCGAGCAGGACTTTGCGGCCGTCCGCCAGGGTGACCAGCGCCGCACCTTGGCCTGGGGTGCCGGGGGGGTAGTTGAGCGGCCGCAGCAGGCGTTTTTCGCGGGCGATATAGGGGATTATTTCGCGGCGGTCCCAGCTGTGGTTGCCCAGGGTTATCACATCGGCGCCGGCGGCGAAGAGGGCGTCGGCCATGTCCGGGCCTAAGCCAAAACCGTGCGATGCGTTCTCAGCGTTCACGCCGACGAAATCGAGTTTCAGTTTTACCCGCAGCTCGGGGATGTGTTTGCAGGCGGCGTCGCGGCCGACACGGCCCATTAGGTCGCCAAGGACGAGAATTCTCATGCGGGCTCTATAGAGTGACTCTTTATGCTGTAACAGGCCGCATGTAGGGGGCTGAATTGCTCCACATCGGTGCCGGTGAGCCAGGCGGTGTAGTTTGCGGCGTTCAGGACGGTAAAGAGTGCTTCGCGGCGGGCGGCGTCTAGATGCACCAACGGTTCGTCGAGCAGTAGAATTGGGGCCTGGCCGCGCACGGCTTCGATCATGGCGGCGTGGCCGAGGACGATGCCGAGGAGCATGGATTTTTGCTGGCCGGTGGAGGAGAAGCCGGCGGGGCGGCCGGATTCGAGGTCGCTGATAAGGAAATCGGCTTTGTGCGGGCCTTGGGTGGCGGATTTTGCTGCTGTGTCCTGGGCGCGGGCGGTGGCGTAGGCGGCGCGGAGGCGGTCTTCCACCTCTACCGCCGGGGTGGTGGCGAGGTGGGCGGCGATGTTGCAGCCCAGGGCCAGGGCCACGCGGGGGAATGGGTCCGCGGCACCGGCCTCGATGGCGGCGTTGAGGCGGGCCAGGAGGGCGGCGCGGGCGGCGGTGGCGGCTACGGCGTGGCGGGCCATTGAGTCTTCCAGGGCTGCCAGCCAGCCTGGTTCGCCGCCTTCTGCCAGCAGGCGGTTGCGTTGGGCGGAGGCGGCCTCGAACGAGGCGATCTCTTTAGCGTGGCTGGGCTCTAGTGCCAGCACCAGGCGGTCTAGGAATTTGCGGCGGCCGGAGGCGGTGTCCGTGAACAGGCGGTCCATTTGCGGGGTGAGCCAGACGGCGGCGAGGATTTCGCCGATCTCGGCCTGGGTGCGGGGCTTTACTCCGTTGAGGCGGAACTCGCGGCGGTCTGGGGCGTTTTCCACCATGCCGGTGCCGATTTCCAGGCCGCCCTCGAATTGTGCGGCGACAGCCCAGCTGTTGGACGCCTCCGGCCCGCGGCGGGTGAGTTCCGAGAATTTGGCGCCGCGCAGGCCGCGGCCGGGGACCAATAAGGAGATGGCTTCGAGCAGGTTGGTTTTGCCGGTGCCGTTGGGGCCGGCGAACACGTTTATGCGCGCCTCCGGGGTGAAGCGGAGTGCGGCGTAGGAGCGGAAATCTGTAAGGGTGAGTCGGGTGAGCAAATTTTATCCGGCGTGGTTTGTGGCGTTGGCTCTTGTCGCGCGCCGGGCGATGCGGGGCAAGGAAGGCTTGCGCTTGTGGGGGCCGGGCCGCAATTTTGCGCCATGAGGGATGATCTTCGACTGGATGCAGGGTTTGCCGCTTTGCTGGCGGGTAGTTTTCAGCGCCTGGTGGGAAGGGCGTTGGCTGAGGTGACGGATGCGGCATTTCTGTACGGGCAAGCGCCGTTTTGTTTGCTGGCGCATGATGGGGCGGCTGATCCGTGTTTTATTTATGCGAATGTCTCGGCGCAGAAATGTTTTGGGTACGGGTGGGGGGAGTTTGTGGGGATGGCGTCGCGGCTTTCGGCTGAGGCGCCGGAGCGGGGGGAACGGGAGCGGTTGCTGGGGGCGGTGCGGCGGGACGGGTTTATTGGGGATTATCGGGGGGTGAGGGTGCGCAAGGATGGGCGGCGGTTTTTGATTGAGGATGCTGTGGTTTGGGAGTTGGTTGATGGGGTTGGGGTGAGGTTTGGGCAGGCTGCTATGTTTTTGCCGGGGCGGGGTTTGGCGGGATAGGTGTAGCGCAATGGCTCACCATAATGTGGGCTTGGCCGTCATCAGATAAAATACGCCGACCAGGCCGATGAAGGCTGGCCAGCCGAGCCAAAACCATAGCCGCATGTCGCGATGGTACGAGGCGGGCAAAGGCACCATTTCCGCTGCGCAAGCGGCCGTGGTTTTGGCCACGCGCATCTGCAGGAACACGACAGGGAGCCAGCATATTCCGGCAACAACATAAAGCACATAGGTCATGACAAGCCATGAAGACCAGGGGCTATATCCGGCCATGATGACCATGGCGATTCCGGTGACGGGCTGAACAACGCCCGATGTCGAGGTAAACAACCAGTCCGCCAGCACGACATTACGCGCGGTGGAGGCAATCGCCTTAACGTCTCCCCGCAAATGTGTGGCGTACATATGAAACGCCGTACCAAGCCCCGTGCCGAACAGCAAAGTCGAACTCAGGATGTGAATGGTTTTGAGGATTGGATACAGATTCATATCATTTCTCATTCCGGAGTGCCGTCCATACGGCAATGGCTGCCAGAACCGGCATATTTTTCAAGAGCGGGCCGGTTGGATCAAGCCAAAGCCGCGGCTCCATCAGCGTAAACCCCAAGGTATAGCCAGCGACCAAGACAAACTGCATGCCGCCCAGGAAGCGCGGCCGGTCCAAAACCATACCAAGCCCCATTGCAAAATCGAACAAGGCGAACAGCCAGACCGTGACGGCACCAAATGCGCCCGGTAGGCCAAATGCGCGGGCAAGCCCAATAGAGTCCTTAAAATTCGCAAAACTGATCAAGCCTGAGCCGATCCACATGGGCGCCAGCGCAAATGTGAGGCATGGCCGCAGCCAGTAGAGCCGTGCGTGCCAGCGATCCTGCACATGGGACGGGGAACAACGCAGCGCTTCGCACATGCTACGGGGGCGGAAGCCGATCTGTGCGGCAAAACTTTCTGAATCCGAAATGTTACCATAGACGAGCTGGTCGATCGCGCTGGAGCGAAGTGGGCCACGCCCAAGCAGGTCGCCTATGCGCGCGGCAAGACGGACAATTGGCATGGGCGTGTTGACCATGCGGGCAGGTGGAAGATCCAGCCAATTACGTAACATTTTAACAATATCGCGCATCGTCAGCGTCTCGGGGCCGACGGGATCTAGCGTACACCGTATAAGTTCAGAACTTTCCAGACACCGCCTTACCGCTTCCGCCAGATCCTGCACATGGATCGGTTGAAATACCTGGGCGCCATCGCCGGCCAGCGGTGTAATGAACGGCAGCCCGGCCAGGCCGCGCAAGGCTGAGGTTCCGCCAAAGCTGCCTTGTGCGTAAACAAGCGAAGGCCGTAGCACGATCCAGTCCAGCGCCAGGGAGCGAAGATAATCATCGGCGGATTTCTTCGTCAAAGCGTATTCGGTTCCGGCCGCCGCATCGGCGCTCACAGCCGAAATCTGGATCACGCGCGTTATCTTGGCCGTCAAGCAGGCATCAAACAAAGCCTTCGGCGCCGCGGTGTGGATGGCGGATGCCGATTGGCCGGGGCTGCTTTGCAATACGCCGGCGCAATTCACCACCGCCTCCACACCATGCAAATGCGGCAGCCAATCCGCTGCTTCCTGCATGTGGTTCAGGTCAAGATGGATTGTTTCGACACCAGGGAAACGCCGGTGCATGGAGTCTTCGTCTCTTACGCCTGCGACGATTTCATGGTTGTTTTCAAGCAGATGAGCGCAGATATGCCGCCCCAGAAAGCCTGTCGCCCCAAGGAGAAGCACCCTCATTGCGGTGCCTTGTTGGCAATTCTACCTGGCCTCACTTGGACTCCTGTCGATGTGGCACCTTTATTTGGTGATTATTTTGGTTTGTTCTGCGTAGCAAGCGTAGGATGGGTGGAGCGTAGCGCAACCCATCGCTTTGTCCGCTAACCAGACAGATTGATGGGTTTCACCCATCCTACGATTTTTGGCTTGAACAGGCGTGGATGCCCGCAGGCGCGGGCATGACGGGGTGGAGACTATTGGTCACAAAAATCCACCTTCCCCAATGTGGTGAGAAAGATGGATTGCCACGCTGCGCTCGCAATGACGGTGGGGTGGATGCGAGGCGGGTTACACCCGCATCGGCATCAGTACGTAAACCGCGGAGCTGTCGTCCTGATCACGCACCAGCGTCGGCGCGGCGCCGTCGGCGAAGACGAATTCTACTTTGCCTTTTACCTGTTCGGTGACGTCCGAGAGGTAGCGGGCCTGGAAGCCTATTTCCAGCGGGCCGGATTGGTAGTCGATCAGGTCGCCGCCGAGTTCTTCCGAGGCGCTACCTTGTTCGGCGGAGGCGGCGGAGATGACGAGGAGGTCTTTGGCCAAAGAGAGTTTTACAGGGCGATGTTTCTCGGCCGAAATGGCGGAGACGCGGCCGACGGCGTCGTTGAAGTCTTTTTTATCCACGCGGAGGATTTTGTCGTTGCCGCGCGGGATCACCCGGTCGTAATCGGGGAAGGTGCCGTCGATTAGTTTGCTGGTCAGGCGCATCGTGCCGATGGTGAACTGGATGCGGGTCTCGGAAAGGGCGATTTCGATTTCGCCGGAAACCTCGTCGAGTAACTTGCGCAGTTCGGTGACGGTTTTGCGCGGGATGATGATGCCGGGCATGCCGGCGGCACCTTCGGGGAGCGGTTCTTCGACACGGGCCAGGCGGTGGCCATCGGTTGCAACCGCGCGCAGCACGGGGCCGTTGTCGCCCTCGGCGGCGTGGAAGAAGATGCCGTTGAGGTAGTAGCGCGTCTCCTCGGTGGAGATGGCGAATTTTGTGCGGTCTATAAGGCCGCGCAGCTCTTGCGCCGAGACGGCGAAATTATGGGTGAGTTTTCCCGCGTCGAGCTTGGGGAATTCGTCCACCGAGAGGGCGACCAGGCTGGTGGAGTAGCGCCCGGCGCGCAAGGCCAGCTGGGCGTCGCCGCCCGGATGGTCGAGCTCGATGACCGCGTTTTCCGGCTGGCGCCGCACGATCTCGTATAAAGTGGAGGCAGGGACGGTGATGGCGCCATTACGCGCCGTTTCCGCCGCGACCTCTTCGACCAGGGCAATCTCCAGGTCTGTTGCAGCCAGACTCAGCTTGCCGTCGCGCACTGAGAGCAGCACGTTGGCCAGGATGGGTATGGTATTCCGCTTTTCGACGACGTTCTGCACGTGAGCCAGAGACTTCATCAGCGTGGCGCGATCGGCCTTGAATTTCATGGTACCCTTCCAGACAGATACGAATTTTTTGGTTTGCGGACCGATTCGTGCCCCAGACTAGCAAGGGTGGTTTGAATAGAAAAGGTGCCCGATTTGCGGCGGGCTGGCGGGCTGGTTTTGGGTGCTTGTGTGGCGGGCTTTGGGCGTGCCGGGCTGGCGCAAAATGGGGGGAGGCAAAATGAGCAGTGCGCATTTGATTGATCCGGAGCTGGTGGCGGGGCTGTCGATGCTGCCGCAGCTGGATTTTTCCACCGTGGATATCACCCAGGTGCGGGCCGGACTGGCGGCGATGCGCGGTGGAGCGCCGGTGGTGGACGTGCCGGGGGTGGTGACCGGGATTATTATGGTGCCGGGGCCGCAGGGTGCGCCGGAGGTGCGGGTGGTGGTGCATCGGCCGGTTGAGGCTGTGGGGGCGGTGCCGGCGATTTTGCATATTCATGGCGGCGGTTATGTGATCGGCGAGGCGAGTGTGGGCGATGTCGCCAACCGGGCGATTGTGAAGGCGCTGGGCTGTGCGGTGTATTCGGTGGATTACCGGCTGGCACCGGAGACGGTGCATCCGGGGCCGGTTGAGGATTGCTATGCGGCGCTGGCGTATGTTGCCGGGAATGCCGGGGCGCTGGGGGTGGATGCTGCGCGGATCGGCGTGATGGGGGAGAGTGCTGGGGGTGGTCTCGCGGCTGGGCTGGCGTTGCTGGCGCGGGACCGGGGCGGGCCGAAGCTGGCGTTTCAGCATTTGATTTACCCGATGATCGATGACCGGACGGGGGTGAGCGGTGAGCCGCATCCGCATACCGGGGAGTTTGTGTGGCGGGCGCGGGATAATCGTTTTGGCTGGGGGGCGTTGTTGGGGTGTGCGCCTGGTGGGGCGGGTGTTTCGGCCTATGCGGCGGCGGCGCGGGCGGAGGATTTATCGGGGTTACCGCCGGCGTTTATTGCGGTGGGGACGCTGGATTTATTTGTTGAGGAAGATGTTAAGTATGCAAGGCGGCTGATGCGGGCGGGAGTGCCGGTGGAGTTGCATGTTTATCCGGGGGCTTATCATGGGTTTCAGTTGATGGGGACTGCACGGGTTACGTTGGCGGCTAATCGGGATGGTTTGGAGGCGCTCAGGCGGGGGGTGTTTGGGTGAATGGGGCTTCCCGGTGGCCGAGGTGCGGACGCCTTCGCGGCTCCTGGTTGGAAGCCGTGGATGCCCGCATTCGCGGGGATGACGGGAGCGCAAGGGACTTTTAAAACAATTTTTTAGTTTAATGGCGTGAGTCTGATGGCCTAAGTCCAACAACCTAAAGTTAGCGCTTAGACAACACGCGCCTAGACAATACGCGTTTCGATAATCCCAACGCCTTCCACCTCGCCGCGCAGCACATCGCCGCGCTGCAGCGGGCCCACGCCGTCCGGGGTGCCGGTGAAAATGAGATCGCCCGGCGCCAGACGCACCAAACGCGACAATGCCGCGATAATATCCGGCACCGGCCAGATCATGTCCTGCAGCTCGCCACTCTGGCGCACCTGCCCGTTCACCTGCAGCGTGATGCGCCCCGCCACCGGATGTGTGTCAGCCGGGACAATAATGCCGATCGGCCCGGACGCATCAAACCCCTTGGCCATGTCCCAGGGCTGGCGCGCCGCCTTGGCTTGCTCCTGCAAATCCCGCCGCGTCAAATCCAACCCCACCGCATAGCCGAACACATGAGACAGCGCCGTCTCCACGGGTATATCAACCCCGCCCTGGCCGATCGCCACCACCAGCTCCACCTCATGATGCAAATTTTCCGAGGCCACGGGAAACGGCGTGTCCGCCCCGCCGGTCACCAGCGCATCCGCCGGCTTGGTGAAAAAAAACGGCGGCTCGCGGCTCGGGTCCCCGCCCATCTCCCGCGCATGGGCGGCGTAGTTGCGCCCCACGCAATACACACGGCGCACCGGAAACAAGCCCCCGCCCTGCACGGGCATGGCAATTTGCGGCGGCGGTGCGATAATATAGGCGTTCATTGCAGTGCTCCTTCAACTTGGATGGCGGCGCCGCATAGGGTATGCTGCCCGGCATGAACCGTATACGCGCCATGCTCGCCACAATTGCAATTCTGGTCCCTGTATCGGCGATAGCAGCCGCACCCTCGCCTTTGGGCCCGAACAAGGGCGTGTTCGGCGACTGGACGGCCGCCACCTACGGCACCGGTTCCGCCAAAATCTGCTACGCCTTCACCCAGCCGCGGCCCGCCCGCCCCGCCGTCTCCAGCCGTGGCCCGGCCATGCTCACAGTCACCGAGCGGCATGGCTCGCGCGACGAAATCTCCATCACCCCCGGCTTCACCTACGCCAAAAAACCAGCCGTGAGCATGGCGGTAGGCAGGGACAACATCTCCTTCTACGTGCAGGACAATACCGCCTTTACCGACAGCGTGACCGAGGCCCTGGCGGGATTCGCCCGCGAAAGCACCACCAGCGTCACCTCCACCGGCCCCAAGGGCGTAAAAGTCACCGATCAATTCTCGCTGACCGGTTTCTCCGCCGCCTATAAAGCCATCAACAAGGCCTGCCCCTAATGAACGTCGTTACCAACGACCTCCTCCTCCCCTCGGAGCGCGAGCGCATCCTCGCCAAAGCCGCGCATTTCTCGCCGCCGGACTACGTGCTGCCGGATGGCCGCCGCGAGCTGGTCGGGCTGAACCGCGAAGAGCTGATCACCGAGATGGAAGCGTTCGGCGAAAAGGCGTTCCGCGCCAAGCAGCTCTGGCACTGGATCTATCATCAGGGCGTGCGCGATTTTTCCGCCATGAGCAGCATCGCCCGGCCCTTGCAGGAGAAGCTCGCGGCGCATTTCGTGGTGGGCCGGCCGGAAGTGGCAACCGACCAGCTCTCAAAAGACCAGACCCGCAAGTTCCTCTTCAAATTCCGCGATAACGAGGCGGTGGAGACGGTCTATATCCCCGACCGCCAGGAGGACCGGGGTGCCGTCTGCCTATCCTCCCAGGTCGGCTGCACCCTCTCCTGCCGCTTCTGCCACACCGGCACGCAGCGCCTGGCGCGCAACCTCTCGGCTGCGGAAATCGTCGGCCAGTTCATGGCCGCGCGCGACGCCTACAGCGAATGGCCCAGCCCCAAGGGCGACACCCCGCGCCTGCTCTCCACTATCGTCATGATGGGCATGGGCGAGCCTTTGTATAATTACGAGAACGTCGCGAAAGCCCTCAAAATCATCATGGACGGCGAAGGTATCGGCCTGTCGCGCCGCCGCATCACCCTCTCCACCTCCGGCGTGGTCCCCATGATGGACCGCTGCGGCGAAGAACTCGGCGTCAACCTCGCCGTTTCCCTGCATGCGGTAACGGACGAGTTGCGCGACGAGATCGTGCCGCTCAACCGCAAATACCCGATTGCGGAACTGCTCGCCGCCTGCGCCCGCTACCCCGGCGCCTCCAACGCCCGCCGCATCACGTTCGAATACGTCATGCTCCGCGGCATCAACGATTCCGAAGCCGAAGCCCGTGAACTGGTCCGCCTGATCCAGGGTCTACCCGCCAAAGTGAATTTGATCCCCTTCAACCCCTGGCCCGGCAGCACCTACCAGCCCAGCACGCCCGAGGGCCTCAAAAAATTCGCCAAAATCGTGATGGACGCGGGTTATGCGTCACCCATTCGTACCCCGCGCGGGCGCGACATTCTGGCCGCCTGCGGGCAGCTTAAATCCGCGGTGGAGACCGGCATCGCGTAATTCACGCCGCATCCTTCAAACCCCAGCCAGCCTCTCACATCCGCTAACCCCCCCCCGCGTAAGCCGGGGGGCCATCCGGGCGCTTGCCCGTCACATTTCCTCGCAAACCAGACCTGAAATTGCCCCAAACCTGCCACATAACACCCCGACACAGGCAAGGTGCCACTTCAAGCCGCTTGAAGCAGCGGCGCACGGGGCCAACATACCGTTAAGGAGGCAAGCATGGGTGTCTATCTGATCACCGGCGGCGCGCGCGGCATCGGCGCTGAAATTGCCGTGCGGCTGCATGGCGCCGGCAACTCCATCCTCTTCGCCGATATCGAGCGCGTGGCCCTTCCCGGTGTGCGCAGCGTCATCTGCGACCTCTCGGACGAAGGCCAGGTCGCCAGCCTGATGTTTGGCGTCGAGGCCGTGGAAGGCAGGCTGGACGGCATCGTCTGCCACCCCTCCCAAACCACCGATGAAGATGATTTCGCCAGCACCGGTCTGCTCATCAACGCCGCCGCCGGACTGCTGCGCCAGCCGCGCGGTGCGGCCATTGCCGTGCATCATGGAGGCCCCGCGGGCCTACCCGTGCTCACCCGCAACCTCGCCCGCGACCTCGGCCCAGAAATCCGCGTCGACTGCATCGCCCCCTGCGGCACCGAGCATTTCGATAATCTGGCGGCTTATCTATTGGGATAAGAAAACAGCCGCTTTTTTGCAAAAAAGCGGCATCAAAAAACTTTTTTTACTTATCAAAGGGTTCTCTGAAAAAGACGCTCAAAAAATGCAGGGCTGCAAACGCCCGGCTTTTTTGCGATTGACTTAGACTGTATTTAGATATATCTAAACTGTATCTGAAACGCAGTTAGGAGTAAAAATGCGTCTTTTTAAACATCTCAGTGAAGTCCGGGCCGCCCATCATGGTGGCGAGGGCTGCGGCCACCGCCGCTTCATGCACGGTCCGCGCGGCGAAGGCCGGCACGGGCATTTTGGCCGCGGCGGCCGTGTTGCCCGTTTTCTCGAACATGGCGATCTTCGCCTGCTGGTCCTGCACCTCATCGGCCAGGAGCCGCGCCACGGCTACGAACTTATCAAGGCCGTGGAAGATGCCACCGGCGGCGCCTATGCCCCGAGCCCCGGCGTCATCTACCCCACTTTGACCATGCTCGAAGAGCTTGGCCAGGCTTCCGCCGCCGTTGAGGGCACCAAGAAGCTCTACAGCATCACCGATGCCGGCCGCGCCGCTCTGGCCGAAAACCAGGCCACGGTGGACACCATCCTGGCCCGCCTCGCCGGCGGCAGCGGCGGCCGCGAAAGTGCCATACCGGTAATGCGCGCCATGGAAAACGTAAAAACCGCGTTGCGCATGAAACTGGGCGGCCGTTCCGCCTCGGCCGAAACCCTGCGCCGCGTCGCCGACGCGCTGGACGAGCTCGCCCGCAAAATCGAGGATTTTTAACAATGCAAACCCAAGCGATTATTCTCACCGCGCAGGCGCCTGAATATATCGACGCGCTCTGCACCCATTTCGCCGAGGACCATGCACAATATGTGCGCAATGATGCCCCGGCGAGCGGGCTGATCACTCTGCCCGGCAACGGCGCCTGCCTGCTGCAGGCCGAAAACGGCAGGCTGATCCTGGAACTCCAGGCCCCGGCCGAGAACACCGCCAGTCTGGCCGGCTTTCTCGCACACCACATCCGCCGCCTGCCGCATGGGCGCGAGCTCAGCGTCGTCTGGCATGAAACCACAGGAGCGAAAGCATGAACGCCACCGCCATCATCCCCACGGAAAACGCCAGGCGCTATCTCGGCCAATTCGTAAAACATTTCGCCCACAAGCTGCCGTTCGTGCGGCATGAGAGCAACGAGCGCGGCGAGGTCGAATTCCCCCTCGGCCTCTGCACGCTAGATGCCGATGCCACCCGCCTGTCCATCATCGTGAACGCCGGCACGGCCGACGAGATGGACAAACTCAAAGAGGTTGTAGACCGCCATTTGATCCGCTTCGCCTTCCGCGAGGACCTCGCGATCAACTGGCAGTAAGTTCCGTTTTGGAACATTAAGTGCTACCCGCGCGGGGTGAAGAAAATCCTCCGCTCCGCTCCGGTTCAGCATTTCATCGCCTGGGTACTGGCCCTCTACATCAGGCTGGTGATGGTCACCCAGAACTGGCGGGTAGAGGGGGGCGAAAACATCCGCCTCTTGGCAGGCGACGCCTCCTACATCGTGATCTTCTGGCACGAAACCCTCCCCTCCATCCCCATATTTTTGCGTAAAGCGCGGCAAGCAGGGATGACAAAGCAGGGCGTGGGTCTCGCCAGCCGGCATCGCGATGGGCGGCTCGTTGGCAATGTTTTGCTTAATCTGGGCCTCGAACAGGTCGCGGGTTCCACCAGCAAAGGCGGCCCCGCCGGCCTGCGCGGCCTCGTCCGCGCCTTGGGGGACGGCAAACACGTCACCCTCACACCAGACGGCCCGCGCGGCCCGCGCCGTGTCGCCGCCCCCGGCGTGGCACAGCTGGCAGCCTTCACCGGTGCCCAGGTCATCCCCTGCGGTGTACACATCGCGCGCGCCATCACGCTGAAATCCTGGGACAGAATGCGCCTGCCCTTCCCCTTCGGGCGCGGGCTACTCGTGGTGGGCGCCCCCCTCACCGTGCCGCCCGATGAATGGGAAGCCGGCCTCGCCGCCATCAACGCGGCCTTGAACAATGTTCAGGAGCGTGCGGAACCATGATGCTCCGCCTCTACGCCGCCGCAACCAGCGCCGCCAAACCGCTCCTGCGCCGGATGCTGCGCAAACGCGCCGCCAGGGGCAAGGAAATCACCGCCCGCCTGCCCGAGCGCGAAGGCATTGCGTCCCTCCCCCGCCCGGCAGGCAAACTAGTCTGGATTCACGCCGCCAGCGTCGGCGAAACTATGAGCGTGCTGCCGGTCCTGCAAGCACTCGCGGGCCAAACCAACATCCTGCTCACCACCGGCACCGTAACCTCCGCCCAACTGGCCGCCGAACGCCTCCCCCCCGGCGCCATCCACCAATTCGTGCCGCTCGATGTCCCCAGCTGGGTGCAAGCCTTCCTCACCCATTGGCACCCCGATGCCGCGGTCTTCCTCGAAAGCGAACTCTGGCCCAATTTTCTGCGCGGCTGTGACGGCGCCAAAATCCCCCGCATCCTGCTCAACGCCCGCATGTCCGGCACCTCCGCCCGCAACTGGCGCCGCATTCCCCGCTTTGCACGAGTGGCCCGCACTTTGCTTGGCGGTTTTAAAACCGTGCTCGCCCAATCCGCCGGCGATGCCGCAAAATTCCGCTCCCTCGGCGTCGAAGTCCAGGAATGGGGTAACCTCAAATTCTTCGCAGCCCCGCTGCCGGTGGATGAAGCCGCACTGGCCACCCTAAAAGCCCAAATCCCCGGCCCGCTCTGGCTCGCCGCCAGCACCCATCCCGGCGAAGAGGAAATCTGCGCCGCCGCTCATAAAATACTGGCGCAAAAATTTCCCAGCCTCGTCACCATCATCGCCCCGCGCCACCCAGCACGCGGCGCCGCTGTTGCCGCCCTCTGCAACAACGCCCCCCGCCGCTCGCAAAACCAGCCCCCGGAGCCGGGGAAAATCTACATCGCCGACACACTCGGCGAACTCGGCCTGTTTTTCCGCGCCGCACCCTTTACCTTCATCGGAAATTCCCTAACCGGCTTCGGCGGGCACAACATCATCGAGCCCGCCATCCTCGGCCGCCCGGTCATCACCGGCCCACATCTCGAAAACTTCGAGGAGCCAGCAGCATTATTAACAAACGCCGGCATGCTGGTAACCGTCACGGATGCTGCATCCCTCGCCGCCGCCATCGCCGCCTGGCTGGAGACACCACCAGACGGCATGGCAGCCGCCGCCTGTTTTGCCGGCAGCGCGCAATTGCCTCTTCGCGTCGCCGGGCTCATCATGGGGCTTACGCCATGAAAGCACCCAAATTCTGGGCCCAGCGCGGCCTGCCCGCACAGGTGCTCCGCCCCTTCAGCCTCATCACGCGCCTCGCCACCGCGCGGCGGATGAAGCGCCCCGGCGTGTCGCTCGGTATCAAAATCATCTGCGTCGGCAACGCCGGCGTCGGCGGGGCCGGCAAAACCATGGTGGTGCTGGATATTCTCAAGCGCCTCAAACCCAACCCCTTCGCGCTCACCCGCGGCTACGGCGGGCGCCTCGCCGGCCCCATGCTGGTGGACCGCGGCCAGCACGATGCCGCGGATGTCGGCGATGAACCCATGCTGCTCGCCGCCGCCGCCGCCACGGTTTTGTCGCACGACCGCGCCGCCGGTGCCCGCCTGGCTTTGGCCGAAGGTGCCAGCGCCATCGTCATGGACGACGGGCTGCAAAACCCCACGGTACAAAAAACCCTTTCTCTCTTGGTGATCGACGGCGGCTACGGCTTCGGCAACGGGCTGCTCCTGCCCGCCGGCCCCCTGCGCGAGCCCGTACTGGCCGCAGCCTCCCGCTGCCAGGCCGCCGTGCTCATCGGCGACGATGAAACCGGCGCTTTGGCCCAACTCCCGGCCAGCCTGCCCATCTACCGCGCCCAGCTCCAGCCTTTATGCGCCGAATCCCTGGCCCGCCGCCCCGTCATCGCCTTCGCCGGCATCGGCCGCCCGGAAAAATTTTTTCGGTCCGTCCTCGCTTTGGGCGCCGAGCTGGTCGATACCCACGCCTATCCCGACCACCATATCTATTCCGCACGCGACATCACCTCGCTGCTCGGCCAAACCTCCTCCACCGGCGCAAAACTCGTAACCACGGCCAAAGATTACGTAAAACTCCCGCCCCCGCTGCGCGCCGCCTGCCTCGTGGTGCAGGCCCGCCTCACCTGGGAGGACGAAGCCGCCTGGGAAGAACTGCTGCAGTGACACCGCCCAAAGTAAAGTTCGCCCACCGCGCCGAAGCCGCGGTGGTCTGGCTACTCATCCAACTCCTGCGCCCGCTCTCCCCCGTCACCGCCTCGCGCATCGGAAGTGCCGTGGCAGGCGCCATCGGCCCGCTCATCCCCACCTCCAAAATCGCCGATAAAAACCTGTGCCTCGCCATGCCCGAGCTGAACGCCGCGCAGCGCCGCCAAATCACCAAAGATTGCTGGAAGAACTTAGGCGCCACCGCCGCCGAACTCGTCCGCATCGGCGAGATCACCGAAATCCCGCTCGGCGCCCCCGGCCCCGGCTTCACCATCATCGGCTGGGACGAACACGCCGCCCCCGCCCTCGCCAATGCGGCGGAAAAAGGCGGTCCCACCCTCTTCTTCACCAGCCATATCGGCAATTGGGAAATCCTCCCCGCCGGTGCCCACGCCCACGGCATCAACCTTGCCTTCATGTACCGCGCCGCCAGCAACCCGCTCGTCGACGCCATGCTCATGCAACTCCGCGAATCCAACTTCAAACGCGAAATCACCATGTTCGCCAAAGGCGCCGCCGGCGGCCGCGCCGCCTACGCCCATCTCCTCAAAGGCGGCAACCTCGGCCTGCTCACAGACCAGAAACTAGACACCGGCCTCTCAACCCCCTTCTTCAACCACGACGCCATGACCATGGACGCGCTGGCCACCTTCGCCCTGCGCTTCCAATGTCCCGTCATCCCAACCTACGTCACCCGCATCGCCCCCGCCCGCTTCCTCATCACCTGCGAAGCCCCCCTGACGCTACCAGCAACAAACGACAAAGAAGCCGACAAACAAACCCTAACCACCACCATGAACCAAACCCTGGAACGCTGGATCCGCGCCAAACCCGGCGCCTGGCTCTGGCTCCACCGCCGATGGCCCAAACCGCTATACCGCCAGGGCTGAGGGTGGATTGTGGTGAGTGAAAAGGCCAGGGCTCTGCCCTGGACCCGCCAAGGGCCGAAGGGCCACAGGCCCCAGCGGGTCGAGGGCAGAGCCCCGCCTTTTTACTTCGCCACAACCCCAATCTCAGCCCTGGCGGTATCGAGTTTGGACCATTCGCGGTCCAGCGCGGCGTTTAGTTCGGCGCCGAATAATACGACGTAGGCGGTTATGTAGAACCACATCATTAGGCCAATTAGGGTGGCGAGCGGGCCGTAGGAGGCGCTGTAGGCGGCGAAGTGGCCGACGTAGAAGCCGAAGGCTGATGAGGCGATGAGCCAGGCGATGGTGGCCACGGCCGCACCTGGGGCGTAGAATACGCGTCCTTGGCCGTCTGGTCCGAAGCGGTAGAGCAGGCTGAGCGCGCCGCCGATGAACAGGATCATGGTGGCTGGGCCAATGAGACCGACGAAGTAGGTGAGTGCGGCCGGCAGGTAGAGATGGGCGAAGACGATGGGCACCAGCACGAGAAAGCCGATGGCCATGGCGGCGCCGATTACGGCGATGAGTGTCATGCCGAAGGCGATGAGCTGGAAGCGGATGATGCCGCGGGATTCTTTTTCCTCATAGGCCAAAGTAAGCGCGTTGAGGATGGATTTGGTGCCGGTCGAGGACGACCAGAGCGAGATGAGCAGCGAGACGATGAAGGACAGGCCAAGGCCTTTGGTGGGCGTGTCAACGATGCTGGTGATCCGGTCCGAGATCAGCGCGAAGGCGGCGGGCGGCATGAATCCGGCCAGGTAGTGCAGCTGCGGCTGCACGGTATCGGGGTTGTACACCAGCCCATACAACGAGATGAGCATGGTGATGGTGGGGAACAGCGCCAGCGTGGCGTAGAAGGCGCATCCCGCCGCGACCAGCGAGACCCGTTGGCCGGCAGTGGCGCGCCCCGAGGAGATGAGGGCACGTTTGAGCAAAGGCAGGTGCTTACGGTTGAACAGCGAGCGGATCATAAATCAGATTTAGGGGCGGCCGGGCGCGCCGGGCAATCCTTGCACCAAACTGTAATATTAACCTTCGAGCAGAAACGCATTGCTTTGCGGTCAGGAGGGGGTACCCACGCCGGGCTCCATATCCTCCGCCCTGATGAAAAGATGCAGCTGCGTCACGTTCGCCGGCGCGGGAAAGGGCGCGGCGGCGGCAACGGCCTTGGTCATGTCCGGTGCCAACACCGGATTGTCGCATTGCATCACCGGCGTGCCGGCCAGCATGCCACCCGGCGCCAGCGTGACGATGATGCTGCAGGCGCCGGTGGGGAGCGGCTGTGGATGGCCGGTGCGGGAGATGATCGCCATCTCTTCCGCCATGCGGATTTTGCGCAGCTCATGCCCCACCAGCGGGCCCGGCCGCAGCGGCGATGCGGCGGGCGCGGCACCGGCGTTGTTATTAATTTGATTGTTATTAAGTTGATTGACGCTCACGACGGTGGTGCGGTCAGACACGCATCCCGTTAGGCACAGCACCATGGCACCTGCCACCCAGCTCCTCATTTGTCTCTCCCAATCGTCGCCGAAACGGCTAACGTCTGGCGCGAAATCTGTCGAGTAACGAAGCGTCACGGTTGTGGAGGGTCAGCCTTCCGTGCAGAATCAGCCTTCCAGCAGGAACGCCTTGATGCGCGACATGCTGGCGTAATCCATTAGCGCGGGGGCGTGGCCGGCGTCGGGCACGATGTAACCTTCGGCGCCGGTCTCCACCATCCGGTCATAGGTATCGGAGAGCAGCAGGTCACTCTCGGCCCCGCGTATCACCAGCCGCGGCATGTTGATAAAATTCCAGATCGGCCAGGTATCGACATCCAGCGGCACGGAGGCACGCATCGGCTCGATGATTTTCGGGTCGTAATGCATGGCGAACCCACCCGCACCGTTATTGAGCACGGAGCGCGCCGAGAAGCGGGTAAGATGGGCCCATTCCGAATCCGAAAGTCTGCCGAACGGCGCGTGGATCACGCGCAGATGCGCCTCCAGTGCCGCCAGGGACGCAAAGCGCTCAGGTGCGCCGGCCATATAGTCGCGAATGCGCATCAGCGAGGCGGCGGGAATATGCGGGCCGATGTCGTTGAGCACCAGCCTGGTGATCGGCGTACCCTGGGCTGCCGCCAGCATCATGCCGCAAATACCACCGAGTGAGGTGCCTATCATGGCTACCGGCTTGTTGAGTTGCGCGAACAGATGCGCCAGCGCCACCACATATGAAGGTGGCTGATAGGACATCGCATCCGGCAGCCATTCGGACTTTCCACGCCCAGGCAGGTCCGGGCAGATGACATGGAACCGGTCTTCCAGCGCCTCGGCCAGCGTGTCGAAATCGCGCCCGGTGCGGGTGAGCCCGTGTACGCACACCACGGCCGGTGCGGCGGGGTTGCCGAATTCAACGAAGGCCATTTTATGGAACCGCGCGCCCAGCAGATAATTCACGGACCCCGAACGCGCCATTCTTCAGCTCCCCTGCTTCTGTTCCACCGCTTCTCGTGCATCCGCTTCTCGTGCATCGACCAAAACCATCGGCTGATCTAAGGCTTAGATGATGCCCCCCGACGCCACAACCAACCCCCGCCGCATTGTTTTAACCGCTTTGCTGGGGTTAAGCGGCGGCCTCAACGTGGTGCTGCTGGCGCAGCTGGTGCGGCAGCTCGCACGGCCGGGCGCACGGCTGAACAGCGATTTCATGGCCTTCTGGTGCTTCCCTCGCTTTGCCGCCGGGCATGATGTACGGCTGATTTACAATGCCGCCAGCCTGCAAAGTTTCCAGAAGGCGCTATACCCCGGCTTCGGCAGTTTCTACCCATATCTGTACCCGCCAACCCTGCTGCTGCCCACCTGGTGGCTGCGCTTTTTCAACTTCGGTACGGCCGAACTGCTCTGGACCGGCGCCGGGTTATTGCTTCTCGCCGCCGCCGTGCCTTTATTATTCCAGCGCCATCGCTTCGTAATTTTGGCAGCACTTCTGGCCAGTCCAGCCGCCCTCATCAACGCCGCCACCGGCGAGACCGCCTTCTTCACCACCGCTCTGGCCCTGGCCGGCTTTGGCCTGCTGCGCAAACGCCCGGTGCTCGCCGGCATCGCCTTAGGCCTGCTTACGCTCAAACCCCAGCTCGGCGTGCTCATTCCTTTTTTCCTGCTGGCGCGCGGCGAATGGCGCGCCATCGCCAGCGCCGGCCTAACCACCGGCGCGTTGGCCGGCCTATCTTGCCTGGTGCTGCCGCCAGAGATGTGGCGGCTGTGGGTGCAAACCCTGCCGCAATACCAAACAGATTATTTCAACGCGACGATGCTGAATCTCAACATCATCACCACCCCCGCCGCCAATCTGGTGGTTCTCGGCCTGCCCCCGCCTGTCGCCTGGGCGGTGCAACTGCTCTGCGGCATAAGCATCATCGCGCTGGTGGCCTGGATGGCCCGCCGCACCCCCTACAACTTCGCCGTGGCAGCACTTCTGGTTGGCACATTCCTCGCCCAGCCGCATGCCTATGCCTATGATTCCGTGCTGATCCCCGCCGCGATGGCATTGTGTTTTTCAGCCCGCCTCCCCTTTTGGACGATGGCCTTGGGCGTGCTCGTATATTTAATGCCGCTAATGCTGCTAACCGCCTATTCCCACTGGTTTCTCTACGCCCTCCCGCTCCTGCTGCTGCTGGCAACCATCACATGGCTTGCGCGCACCCCGGCTCCGGGAGCAGAATTACCCCATGTCCCAGCCCATCCTGCAAACTAACCCCCAAATCGAGCCCTATGTCAGCGCCGGCGTCCTGCCGCGCCGCTTCTTCGCGCTGGTTATCGACTTCTTCATCATCGGCTTCATCGGCTGGGTGTCGGCGTTTTTCATCATCATCTTCGGGTTTTTCACCTTGGGGATAGGCTGGCTCGCCTTCCACATCATCCCCGTACTGCCTTTCGCCTATTACACGCTGCTGGTCGGCGGCTCTGGCGCCACCCCGGGGCAGCGCGCCTGCGGGATCGCGGTGCGCCAAGACGCCGGGCTCAATCGCCCAACCCTCCCCCAGGCCTTCGTCTGGAGCCTGCTGCTCTGGCTCAGCTTCATTTTCGCATGCATCCCCTTCCTGCTCATGCTGCTCAATCCGCGCCGCCGCGCCGCGCATGATGTTTTGTCAGGGCTGGTGATTTTGCGCGGCTGATTTTGCACAGCTGATTTTGCACGCGGGGCAAATTCCTTATTGACGTAAGCCCGGCGAGACCCAAAGATTAGCCAGACATGAGCTTCAAGCCTGCACGCCGCCCGCATTTTTTCTACACCACGGCGCCCTTGCCGTGCCCTTACGTGCCGGGCCGCACCGAGCGCAAAGTGGTAACCGAACTCTCAGGCGTGGTGGCGGAAAGCCTGCACGACAAACTCTCGCGCGGCGGCTTCCGGCGCAGCCATAACATCGCCTACGCGCCTGTGTGCCCCGCCTGCAACGCCTGCGTGCCCATCCGCATCCGCGCCGCCGATTTCGAGCCCAGCCGTACGCAAAAACGCCTTCTGCGTGCCAATGCCGATATTCTGGTCCAGGAGATGCCGCCGCGCGCCACCGCCGAGCAGTTCCAACTGTTCCAAACCTACCAGCGCCAGCGCCACGGCGAGGGCGATATGGCAACCATGAGCTTCTACGACTACCGCGCCATGGTCGAGGACACCCCCATCGAAACCGGCATGGTGGAATTCCGCCTCCCCACCGGCCAACTCGTCGGCGCCTGCCTCACAGACCGCCTGGGCGACGGGCTTTCGGCCGTCTACTCCTTCTTCGACACCTCACTTAACCTCCGCTCGCTGGGCACCTACGCCATCATGTGGCTGGTCCAACGCGCCGTGGAGCTGGACCTGCCCAACGTCTATCTCGGCTACTGGGTCGAAGAGAGCCGTAAAATGGCCTACAAAGCCAAATTCCGCCCCAGCGAAATCCTCCGCGCCGGCCAATGGGTGCCCATGCACGAGCCGGCTGGGGCCGTGCCGGCGTTCGTTACGGTACAAGGTTAAAAAGGCGGGGCTCTGCCGTCGTGCGGAGCACGCCTCCGGCGTGACGGCCCGCTGGGGCCTGAGGCCCCAGACCCCCATTAGCTTTTAAGAATTGAGAAGGGCCCTGCCACCTAGCTGTTTCAACAGCATGGAGGCAGGGCCCTTCTCAATTCTTAAGTTATGGGATCCAAGGGCCTTTCGGCCCTTGGCGGGTCGTCACGCCGGAGGCGTGCTCCGCACGACGGCAG
>JAMFRU010000004.1 GCA_026224875.1 Acidocella sp. | reverse complement strand
TCTCCGCTACGCTCCGTGCGGCTCACACCGCGGATCGATCAACAGGGGCGGCCATGCCCTTTTTAATCAACCCGACTGGTACACTATTGCGCCGCCATCTGGCACATTTTTCCGCCGCCGTTGACAGTAGGTCTATTCGCCGTGGGGCATCGGCTCTGCGAATAGACCGATAAAATGCAGGGCGAGAGGGCGAATCGAGGTGACATAGCGATACCGCCAATAAATTAGTGATGTCACTGAGAATTAGATTGCTGGCACAAGTCCCATCACAACCGACGGGCTCTAGATACGCTGGGTTGGGTTGTGTTCCCTCTTGGGTTCAGCTCACGGGCACGTTGGGGGCCCTGCCAAATTGAACGGCCCCTGTCTAGCTAGGGCCAGAGCGTTGCTATATCCTCCGCGCTGGGGAAGCCTGGCACGAACTGCTCGCGGTGTACGCTCCGCTGATAGGCCGTGGGATAGCCGCGCGCGATAAAGCTGGGCTCAGAGGCATTGTCGAACCGCGTTGATAGCGCAATACGCAATCGGCTACCGCTTAGCCCGCTACGGTGAATCGTGAAGCCAGACATGAATACGACATCTCCAGTCTTGGCCGAGACGGGCTGAAACGTCATCTGATCCAGATATGCATCTGTGATCCGCCAACCATTACTGGTTTCGTCCACCGCGGTCACCAGGCCGCGCCTGTGACTGCCGGGAATAACCTCAAGTGGAAAAGCATCTGTGTCTACATCGGTCAGAGGAATCCACACTACGAGACCGTCCAGGCTTCCCTGAACGGACGGAAAATCCTGGTGTGCTCCCACGCCGAAGTAACCATCTGGAATCTTGAGGTCGGATGCCATGAGCAGCAGTACATCGCCGCCTGGCAGGAATATGTCGTCCCAGCCGAAAGCGCTGCGAACAAAAGCAAACAGCGCCTCGTGTCGCATGACGTCCATTATATCCGCCTTTCGCCACAATGCACCCAGAGTGCGCTTGTAGCGGTCGAGATCGGCAGAATGCAGTGCACGAAGCTGCGCGTGTAGATCGCCAGGCACGGCAAGGTTCACTTGCGACAATTGGTCCGCAACGGTCCGGCTGATGCTGCGCAGGGCCGCTGCCGCCGCCGTGGGCGGCATTAACTGCCGGACCACGGTGAACCCATCGCGCCGCAACTCTTCAGACCAACTCGTCATCGCTGCCTCGTCTCATGACGTTTACCATCTAACACAGAGCGGCTGTGCCACGCTTGCATCATATCCGCTGGGTCAGCGCTGTCATTGTCGTTCGCGCGACGAGTTCGATGGCCTCATTTGGAAGATCCCGCCAGAACGGCAAACCGATACTGCTCTGCGCCAACCGCCACGTGTTGGGTACGGGTTGAACGGGGCAATCGGCATTGGCGGGATGCTCATGGGCGCCGCTGCCCCACCAATGTCTCGCCTCGATACCAGCCTCGTGCAAAACAGTCTCCACTAAGGGGGCGGTGCCGTCCGGCAACGCCACAACACAAGTGGCGGCAATCCATTTTTGGCCGAAACCGTCAGGAAAGCAAACCTGGTTATGTCCATCGAATGCGCGTCTATACGCCATGCCGCGACCAACGAAGTCGGCGCGCGTGATCTCCCATTCGTCCAATGCCGCAAGTCCCACTGCAGCAGTGTACTCACTCATTTTCGAGTTTCCGCCAATGCGCAAGGCCGACCTCGTCCCTTCAAACCCAAAAACCGTAAAATTGCGTACCCGCCTCACTAATGCTGTGTCCCGGCATAGAAACACCCCGCCCTCTCCGCAGCCCAATGATTTTGTAGCGTGCAGGCTCACGACGCAGGGAAGATCGCAGGGCTCTATCGAATCGAACCCAGCTGCGGCATCAATCAACACATGGATACCGGTTCGCTCACGGAACCGCTCCCATCCAGCAATATCAATGGGTTGCCCAAACGGCAGGACAGGGATTACCGCGCCGACTGGGCCCGGCGCGTGTTTTAGGGCGCGCTCCACAGCGTCTGGGTCGAGCGCCCAGGTCTCTGCGGCAACATCAAAGAACCATGGCTTGAGTCCAGCAAGCCGCGCCGCTTGCGACGTGGCAATGAACGTCCAGGCCGGCATCGCGCAAAACATACCTTGCGGCACCTCCAAAGACATAAGCGCAGCGGTAAGGCCCTGCGTTGCATTGGCCACTGTCGTGACAGCCTGCGTGGGCAGACCGAACTTTGCTGCCAGCCGTTCCTCCAGCTCCAGCACCAGCGGGCCATAATTACTGTAATAACGGCTTGCATCGATCCGCTTCAGATAAGGGAGCACCTTGTTTGCTTGGGGCAGCAATGGCCGGAGTACAGGGATTCGCATGCTGGCATGTTGCTTTCCTTGCGCGACAAAGGCAACGTCCCCGCAGAAAAGGTTAAGGATCATTCCCGACCATGGGTCCGCATTCAGGGGTAAAACTACCAACCGTCGCGATTATGCAGCCCTATTTTGTGCCGTACGCAGGCTATTTCCGGTTACTCGCGGCGGCGGATTTATTTGTCATTTATGATTGCGTGCAATTTCCACGGCGGGGCTGGGTCCATCGCAACCGGCTCGCCGACGCTTCAGGCACGTTGCAATGGCTTACCTTACCGCTTGCCAAAGCGCCGCAGGATGTGCTGATCAGCGACCTCCGCTTCCGGCCTGATGCCGGCATTGCTCTTGCCGATGAGTTTCGCCGCTTTCCGGTGCTGAGCAAGCCCCATCCCGACCCGTATGGCCTGCTGGATGCGCTGAATGATTTGGCCGGAACGCCGGTTGACTACATCGAGCGCCTCCTGCACCGATGTGCCATCGCATTGGGGCTCCCCTGGCGCGTGCAAAGATCCTCGTCGCTTTGCATCCCGCCTGGTGTCATGGGTCAGCAGCGCATTCTTGCGATCACAGAGGCCGTTGGTGGCCGTCGCTACGTCAATCCCCCCGGGGGGGTTGATCTTTACGATTCCGTGCGTTTCTCGGAAGCGGGCGTGGACCTGCGTTTTTTGCGGCCGCACATGGGCTCTTTTGAGTCGACATTAGGCCGGCTTCTCTCCGAGCCGATCGAGGATATATTGGCGGAAATGGAAGCGAACAAGCCATTCATTGCCAGTTAACCGCATTGCCAGTTAACCGCGCGGGCAGCATACCGCGCGATTAATCGGACGGTCTCCGCCAATTATCGCTTTGCGTAATCGGAGACACGAGGCAATAATTGCGCGGGCCCCGTTTTGATGTCGATCCGGTAAGTGTCGTCTCGAGGTGGGATCGAACAGTAACCCAATATGGTCTTTTCGTCTTCGGTCATCGCCTCGTATATTGCCTGGGGCAGCGTGCCGGTAATATCGTAATTCTGCTTCAGCCACCAACGGGTGAAGGTGGCAATCAGTGACCATCGACTTCTCCCGACAGCCTTGTTGCCGAGGGCACCGTGCCATAGGCGGCCATCCCAGATCACAATGTCTCCAGCCCGGGATTCCAGGGGGATTGCATCCGACATTGCGGATTGGGGCGCGTAGCTATCAGACCGGTGGGAGCCCGGCACGACCAAGCTACATCCGCTTTCCGTCGTCTGATCTTCGAGGACGATCGCTACTTGACACGCAAAGCAGTATTGACCGCTGCTGGGAATGAAGGAATCGATGTGTAACGGCAGGATTGCCTCCCCGCTGCTGCGCCCGACCAGCGCGCGTAGGATAAAATTTGGCCTGTCGCTTGGAATCTGCCGGTACCAAACATCGTTAAGGAGGCCGCACAGGATTTCCATTACCAACGGGTTGGCGGAAAAAGCTCTGACGAACGCCAAATTCTCGCTTTGCAGGTTGTAGAGAACGTTATGACCTCGGTTCAGGAAAGGTTGATTTGTATCATCCGCCCGTGTGCGTTCGGCGTTGAGGTGGCGTGTAAGCTGTAGCAGTTCCGCCGCCGCATCCGTGCCGCCGGCAATGACGGTATAGCCATTCACGGCGAGGTCTTCGAGATGGCGCCCCGCTGCGAAAGGCGTGATGTTTGTTTCAGTCACTGGACCACCTCGTGTCATAAATGGATATTTCCCGATGGGTGCCCCAATGTGTCCACCGATTTCCGTCAAAAGCCTAGCCCTGACTCTCCGAGAAGCGGCGCTCCGCTCGCATCGTTGGTCACAATCGTGTGATTCCGCGGTAGCCTCACGTCAATTGGCGGCATTGGGCGATCTGCGTTTGGGCAGCAGCCGGTGCCAGCCGCGTTCCTGGCCAACGCCCCCGCTCCGGTAAAATCCCACCGTCACATTTGCGGTTTGTCATATCGGAAATCTAGACTTGTTCCGCCGCGGGCTATTCCCAAACCGCCAGCCCCATGCCGGATCGGCCGAAGCCATTGCCGCAATATAACATCCAGCGGGTTCCCGTGTGCTCGAACACATGGGGATAGGCCACCATTTCGCTATCCCAGCCGCTGGGTGCCGGCGCCAATCCGGCCAGATTAGGGCAACGGCGCCAGGACAGGCCATCGTCTGACACTGCGGCCCCCAGCCGGTATGGCTTGTCACGGGTCCGCGCGGAAAACCACATCAGCCACCCGTCATCTGTCCGCAGCACACATGGGCGCGCAATCGCAAATTCGTCGCCTTCCAACGGTAAGACGACCCTGCCGCGATCCGTCCATAGAAGACCATCAACCGAGCGGGCATGGCAGATATGGTAGGACGGCGATGGCCGCCCGCCAATGTCGAACCATCCGACGCCGCCGAGATACCACATACGCCAATCGTCACCATCATGTAGAACGCATGGATTGGAGCAAAACCATGGGTCATCCAGGCCTCGGTCCAACGCCGGGGCGTTCATGCGACGCCAGCCCGCAGGGGTTTCACGGGCCATGCCTATCGAGACGTGGAACGGAACCGTTGCGCGTGTATTCCAGCCCACATAATAGAGTCGGCGATGCCCGTCGGGGCCCGCAATCCATGACATCATCGTTCCGCAATCATCGAAACTACCCAATGGCCCATGGCTCACCACGGGCGCCGGCGCCATCGCCAGTATCTCGTTCGGTCTGTGAACATCGATCACCAGCCAGGCGACGTATGAACGGTTTAGCGAATCACGGGGAGAAAACCAGATACGATGCAATCCGCCCGGCAGAGCTTCCGCGAAGGGTACCGAGGCATGAGACTGCAGCCAAGGCTGCTCGCCGCTGGGGGCATAAATCAATCCTCGCCGGTGCCACGCCAAGGGTTAGAGCCTGATGCGCGAGCTTGGCACCCGCGACGCCACCGTGGGTTCCGCCATGAAGACCTGATCGGGCTGGGTGTCCCCCAGAATAAGCGTACCCGCGCCGATGAGGCAGCGGGCCGCCACGGTGATGCCATCTCGTAATGTCGCATTCACGCCGATAAAGCAATTATCGCTAATTCGTACTGATCCAGATACCACGATATGGGACGCCAAAAAGCAATTGTCACCAATGACAGCGTGATGGCCAATGTGGTTTCCAGCCCACAAGGTTGAGTTGGCACCAATCTGCGCGAACGGCTGAATGACATTATGTTCCATGACGAAACTGTTCTCGCCGATCTGTAAACCATCCCAGACTTGGGCGCGGGGGCTTACATGGCTGATCAATTTATAACCTGCCGCTTTGGCCGCCGCGCATTTCTCTGCACGCACGCGATTCATTTTCGCGTAGCTGAGTGCAATGAACATATTGTGATGCGCGGGGGGGAAATGCAAAGCGACATCCTCGAAAGGTACCACCGGCCGTCCCTGAAATTGCGAATCAGTCAAAAAGGCGCCATCCACCGTAAATGCGGCGATGCGGTAATCGCTCTCTCGTTCAATGTACCATGCGAGCACTTCCGCGATCTGGCGCGTTCCGAACACGACAAGAGAGTTGCTCACCTGTGCCACCAATCCTGTCTAACTGAAGGCCCGGTACGCAAGGGGGCATGCCAGGCAAAGGTCGTAAATTCATAGAGCCCATAGTCGGCACGAAAGCGGATGTGCGGTGTGACCGCGCGCTTCAGAAATGCCGCAACCTCATCGAAACTCCAGTGGAACAGGTCATCTCTTTCCCAGTCCACGTGCTTGCTCATGCTGTTGAAAACTACACCATGCCGCGCGGATCGAAAAGCTGAAATAATAAGCGCTTCGGCCATTTCCACCATTCGCTCGCGGGGGATACCCTGCCGCTCGGTCAGGACCCCGTTCATAAGTACGACGTCCACGCTTTGAGGCGGCAAAGGGTCGGTCAGAATATTGCGGGCTTCAAAGGCATGTAAGGGCCAGCGTGATTTTGCGGCGTCGATCATGGTGGGTGAAATATCGATGCCGCGGTACTGGATCAATTCCGTTCGGCCCGACGCCGTCAGATAGTCGAGTAGAAGTCCGGGCCCGCACCCCAGGTCCAGTAGCACTGGTGCGTGACTATCAGGAGGCACGGCATCAAGCACGCCTAGCTGCGTGGCAAATCGGACTTCCAGGTCTCGTGCATTTGGCCAATCCACGCCAAGCGGAGTCACTCCGAACTCATTCAAGCAACTCTCATAATGAGCTTGCAGAAGTCTCCAATCGTCCGTCATGTCAGCAGTGTATGTCACACTGTACGTCCATCGTCTAACGGTTTTTAACTGTTTTGTCCTGGGATGGGCGGAGGGGCCTGATTCAGGCCAGTACCAGTAAGCCCACTGTTCTTACAAAGGAGCTAAACAAAATATGATGCCGCAATATAGCGCGCCGCCGTTCCCAAAAACCGAGATTTTGTAAATCAAGAAAAACGCGCAAGGTGCGGCGGTCTCGTTCTGTGAGCAGCTCATCAAAGCGGTCTAAAAAGGCTTGAACGATTCGGTAATTGACTTTTAGTTTTTCATAGAAAGCGCGGCGATGTTTTAACGGATTAAGCACACCGCGAAGCGAGTCGGCAAAGGACAAGTTTACCGAAATATTTTGATGATGCCGGCGATAGTCCACGGTAATATCCGGCAGGGCTTTGACGGCACCAAACGCCACGGCCACCAGTGCAAACCACCAATCCCCGTGGACCCAAACCTGTGGCCGCGGTAGGCTCAGCTTTATCAGGGCGCGGTTCATCATCAAGGTCGCTCCAAAGGCTGTGTTTTCAAGGCACAGATTGCCGATTGTTGCTCCGGAGGATGGTTTCAACCCTCTATGTTTGGCGGCCGATTTTTGGATTTCGCGCAAATTCCCATCGACCATACGTAGGTCCGTATGAACCAGAAGGGGTTGGTCGGTATCATGCTGCTGCTCTAACGACTGCATGGTGCTGACCGCCTTTGCGACCTTGTCGCGATACCAGACATCATCCTGATCCGCGGCCATGATGTAGTTTGCAGAACTGGCGCTCATCAGCGCCGAAAAACTCGCAAGATCTCCAAGATGGCTCGGGTCTTGTTCGTCTATGAAAACAACTTTGTCGGGAAACCGGTCGCGCCAGAAGCGAATAATATCTCGTGTACGGTCGGTCGATCCGTCATCTCGAATGAGCAACCGCCAGTCGTCGTATGTCTGTGCAAAAATCGTTGCAAGCTGGACGTCGAGCCACGCCTCGCCCTGATACGTTGTCATCAGAATTTCCACGGACGGTATGCTCTGCACGAATATCTACCTTATTTTTGGCAACATCATTGCCGTCACATCCATTCTCGCCAGAAGCATTAAGCTGCAGGGCGATGGCGGACACCGGCTCTCGCAACCGGTGGCCCGACGATACCAAAAACGGCGGAACGTCGCTAGTTTGGTTCTCGTGAGACAAGCGCATCGGCGCGGCACACGCCTCTAGTTTAGCGAGTCCATCAGTGGCGAACAATGACGCCATGTGCAAGCCCATCGCTGATGGCGGAAGGCCGGCGCGCGCAATCGTCTAAGCGCGGGCAAAGCCATGCGACGCCGCGGCTGACCTGACCGCGTCTCGCCACCAAGCGCTTGGGCCGGGGGGCCTGATCTTCGGAACGAAGCCGCCAAAATTATTTGACGGAGGACTATGCAGGCGGGGCACACTCAGACATGAGGTGGCAGGCTGGGGGAATGCCAAATTGTACAATATCTCGATTAACCCGGTGCGTTTTTTGCCTGTTTTGGCTGAAAAGCTTCGGCGCGATTCGCATCCTATAGTTGTGACGGGCGCGGGGGGCTGGCTCGGCCAAGCCGCGCTTGAAGCGCTGGATGGGGCACTGGGCGAGGTCATGCCAGTGCGGGTCACCGCCTTTGCCGGCAGTGCCAGGCCAATGACCCTGCGCTCCGGCCGGGTCATTGCCGCTCATTCCTATGATTCGCTTGATCAGCTTGCCATCGGCCCAAGTCTCATCCTGCATTTCGCCTTTCTGACCCGCGGTTTCGCGTGGCAGGATGGCTATATCGAGACAAACCGCCGCATCACTGGCACCATGCAGCGTTTCATCGCGCGAAACGGCGCATTCGGCATGTTCGTGCCCTCGTCCGGCGCGGTATACGGGGCGGCACGGGTACCGCATCAAAACCTGGATGCCGACCCTTACGGCGCGCTGAAATATGAGGACGAGCTGACGTTCGGGGCGCACGCCCGCGAACTCGGTTTCCCTGCCGTCATCATCCGGATTTTTAACCTTGCCGGCCCCTGCATGAATAATCTTGCCGGCTACGCGCTCGCCTGCATCATTACCGATATTCTGCGCGGCGGGCCAGTCAATTTGCGGGCAGCGCATCCTGTCTGGCGCGCCTACGCGCATATTGGCGACGTGTTGAACATCGCGCTTAGCCTGCTGCTGGAGCGGCAGGAACTGCCGGTTTTCGACAGCGCGGGCGAGCCGTCACTCGAGATCGGCGAGCTCGCGCAATTAACCTCCCGCCTGATCGCCGGACAGGAACTGATAGTCAGCCGACCAGAGTGGCGGGCTGGCAAGCCAGATCGCTATCTTGGTGATACGCAGTCCTATGCCCAGGCGGCGCGCCTCGCCGGCGTGGCGTTGCGGCCGCTGGAGGAGCAGATACGCGACACCGCAGGCTATATCCAGAGCATCGCGACAAAATCGGATTGAAACGGTCTTCGATTGGTTTCCTTGCCGGATGCCCCTCATCAGCTGCGGTTTGCGTTGCTCTTAGTGAATGATCGCTGGCCCAGAGCGGCTATTGCACCTGGGTGGCGTCTATCTTAATCTCTTGGCATTGCATGTTTTTATGTACCCCGCGATTAACTGGCTGAAACTAAAGGCGTGTCCCTCTTGTTTTCCTTAGCAGGCAAAGTCGCGATTGTTACCGGCGCATCCCGTGGGATTGGGTTTGCCCTGGCCGATGGCATAGCGGCGGCAGGTGCCACTGTGATAGCCATCGCACGTTCGCCTCAACCACGCGTGCCGTTCAGCAACCCCGTTCGTTATATCAGTGCGGATGTAAGCGGTGCCATCGGCCCATTATTCACAGACGTCGCACAAACCCATGGCCGCATCGACATATTAGTCAATGCGGCCGGTATTAGCCTGCCGGGAGAACAGCAGGACGAGGCCGCGCTGGCGAATTTCGAACGGAGTTTGAAGGTCAATCTCACTTCCCCCTTCGCCTGCTGCCTGGCTGCCCGGCCCTACATGCCTCCCGGGTCGTCCATCATCAATGTAACCAGTATCGGAAGCGTCGTTGGGCTTCCTGATAATCCTGGCTACGCCGCCGCCAAAGGCGGTTTGCGTATGCTCACTAAGGGGCTTGCCGTGGATTACGGCGCCTCGGGCATCCGTGTGAACGCGCTGGCACCTGGGTATATCCACACGGATATGACCGCCAAGAGTTTTGCTGATCTCACGCTCAATGCGCAACGGCGCAAGCATACCTGCCTCGACCGTTGGGGGACCGTTGATGATCTGCTGGGAGCGGCGATATTTTTGGCGTCCAATGCATCCGCTTATATAACCGGGCATGACTTGATCGTTGATGGCGGCTGGACAGCCAAGGGGCTAGTGTGACGCAAAACAAGCAGCAAATCGGCTTCATGCAGGGACGTTTATCACCACTCATCGATGGGAAGATTCAGGCTTTTCCCTGGCCGTTTTGGGAAAGTGAGTTTTCGCTTGCAGCCGGCATTGGCTTGTCCTGCATAGAATGGACGCTGGATTCGGAACGGATTTTTGAAAATCCCTTGATGACCATGCCTGGCCGCAGGCTTATTCGACAGCTTTCCACAGAACACGGCATCGAAACTCCATCGCTGACGGGCGATTTTTGTATGCAGGCTCCGTTCTGGAAGGCCAACGGCCGAGTGCAGCTGGAGCTTATCGGCATATTCGAGCATGTCCTGCTGGGCTGCGCCGAGGCCGGGATCAAGCTTCTCGTCGTACCATTGGTGGATAATGGCGCCCTAGACAGCGCTGCCGAGCGAGCCGGGCTGGAACTACAATTTTTCAAATTCCAGCCTTTGCTGCGCCAGCTTGGGTTGAAAATTGCTTTTGAATCGGACCTTCCGCCCGCGCCGTTGGCAGCGTTCATCGATGGTTTTCCGGCCGATCTGTTTGGCATCAACTTCGATATCGGCAACAGCGCCAGCCTGGGTTGGGATCCAGTTGAGGAAATTGGCCTGCTGGCGCCCCGTATCGTTAATGTTCACGTCAAGGATCGCTTGCTGGGAGGGACCACGGTTCCCTTGGGATCCGGCGCAGCCGATATGCCAAAAACCTTCGCCTTGCTTCATGCCGCGCAGTATAGCGGCAATTTCATTCTGCAGACCGCGCGAGCAGCCAATGGTGAACATGTAGAAACCATACGCGGATACAGGCAATTCGTTGCCGAACAGCTTGGTGGCCGACATGAACCTTGAGCTCGCGGGCAAATTGGTTTTGGTATCTGGTGGTAGCCGGGGCATAGGCCTCGCCATCGCCAGACAATTTGCGCAAGAGGGCAGTTCCGTCGTCATTTCGGCCCGCCACCTCCCCGATCTGGAGGCTGCCCAAAACATAATTGGCGAGCTTTGCTCCGTATCTCAGACGGACGCGACCAATGCCTCCGCTTGTGCCGCGCTCATTGCCGGCATTGAGAAGCAGTGGGGCAAGCTTGATATTCTCGTGGCATGCGCCGGCTCCGGAGCCTCCGTGCCGCCAGGCGAGGAAACAGCGCAGGAGTGGCAGGACGTAATGGCCGCCAATTTTTTTTCCGCGACCAATCTAATCGCCGCGGCAACGTCGCTCTTGGCAAAATCGGCCCCGGCCAATATTATTTGCATCTCATCGATCTGCGGCCGCGAGGTTTTGGGAGCGCCAGTTACCTATTCAGCGTCAAAATCGGCGCTTGACGCAACCGTTAAAGGTCTCTCCCGACCTCTGGCTCAATTGGGCATCCGCATCAATGCCGTCTCACCTGGCAATATCTATGTTCCAGGCGGGACGTGGGATCGCAAGCTGCAGCAAAATCCGCAGGCCGTGGAAGCGATGCTGCTGCGCGACGTGCCTTTGCAGTGTCTGGGCAAGCCGGAATGGATTGCCGATGCTGTCTGCTTTTTGGCATCCTCCAGGGCACAATTCATTACCGGTGCAAATCTTGTCGTTGATGGCGGGCAGACGCGTGGCCTATAGGAAAAGAGCATGACAAAGACCGGCATTGCCGCGTTTGATCTGACCGGCAAACGCGCTGTGGTGACAGGCGCTGCCGGTTTACTGGGGCGCGAACATGCCGCGGCGCTGGCGCAAATTGGTGCCGAAGTGATTTTAACGGATATTGGCGAGACGGCATTACAGGCGGCGCAGACGGAGCTTGCCCCGTTCTATGGCAATCGCATCCGCGTGGCTGTTATGGATGTGACCAGCGAAGCCTCGATCCTGCATCTGGCAGACCAGGTCGGTCCAGTCGATGTGCTGGTCAATAACGCAGCAATCGACCCGAAGGTGACGGCCGAGGGCGGCGGGCTTGAACTCAGCCGTCTGGAGCATTTCCCTCTTGAAGAATGGAACCGTCAAATTTCGGTGGGTCTATCCGGGGCTTTTTTATGCGCCCGCATTTTTGGCAGCAGCATGGCCGCGCGCGGGGGCGGGGTGATCCTGAATATTGCATCCGACCTTGCCGTGATCGCGCCGGATCAACGGCTTTATCGGAAACTGGACCTGCCGGCGCATGAACAGCCGGTCAAACCAGTGACCTATTCGGTGATCAAGACTGCACTCCTCGGTTTGACCCGGTATCTTGCCGCTTATTGGGCCGAGCAGGGGGTTCGCGCGAATGCTATTTCGCCTGGTGGTGTTTTCAACGACCACCCCGCGGAGTTTGTTGAGCGTCTTGCCGCACTTATTCCCATGCGGCGTATGGCGGAATTATCCGAATACCGTGCCGCCGTACAGTTTCTATGCTCTCCTGCTTCCAGCTACATGACCGGGCAAAATCTGGTTATCGATGGCGGCAGGAGCATTATTTAAGTCTGGACTGATGATGACCGATACAATGCGTGGGGCTGATTATATCGCTGGATTTCTGGTGGCGCGGGGGATCAAGTCGATCTTCCTGGTGCCAGGCGGCGGCAACATGTTTCTGGTGGATGCCGTGGGCCAAGCCGCCGGGCTGGAGGTCATTCCCAACCATCATGAGCAGGCCAGCGCCATGGCGGCGGAGGGTTATGCGCGGGTGACCAGCGGAATTGGCGTGGCGCTGGTGACATCCGGTCCGGGCGCGACAAATGCCATTACCGGCGTTGGCGAGGCGTGGACTGAATCGGCACCGCTGCTGATTATTTCCGGGCAGGTGAAACGCACTGATTTGAAGGGCGATAGCGGGCTACGGCAGAAAGGGCCGCAGGAAGTCGACATCGTTTCCATGGTCAAGGGCATCACGAAATACGCCGTCACGGTCATGGATGCTGCTGATTTGCGCTATCACCTTGAAAAGGCGTTCCACCTTGCCACGACAGGGCGGCGTGGGCCCGTATGGATCGACGTGCCTCTGGATATTCAGGCGGGGCCTGTGGATGTTACGAGCTTGCGTGGCTTCGATCCGGGGCCGGAGACTGGAGCGAGCGCTGCGGACATCGACGCCGCGGCAGGGCAGCTGGTTGAGCTGATCAACCAGGCGGGTCGGCCGTTATTTGTCATAGGCCATGGTGTGCGGCTGGCCGGGGGCGCTACAGTGCTGGCGGAACTCTACGCGTGTTTCGGGGTTCCGGTGGCGACGAGCTGGAACGCGATGGATATGATTGCCGCCGATAATCCCCTGAACTTTGGCAAGCCTGGCGGTGTGGCACTGCGTGCGGCCAACTTTGCGGTACAGAATTGCGACCTGCTGATTGCCATCGGTTTACGGCTGGATAATTCCGTGACGGCGTTCAACCCAGCGCGTTTCGGGCGCGCAGCCCGTAAAGTGGTGGTTGATGTGGATCCGGTGGAGCTGGATAAATTCACCCATGAGATCGAGCTGAAACTGCAGGCTGATGCCAAGGATTTTCTGACTGCACTACTGACCAAGCGGTCTGCCCTGCAGGTCAGGGACCGCGCGCCCTGGTTGGAACATTATGCTGGCTGGAAGCAGCGCTACGCCTTGAATGAAGGCAAGCCCTATCCGGCGCAGGGCGAGATCAGCCACTACCATCTGGTCTACGCATTTTCACGCGCCTTCCCCGAGAACGCGCTGATTGTGACGGGCGGCTCCGGCTTGGCAGTTGAGGCCTTCTGGGTGGCGTTTGAAAATAAAACGGGGCAGCGGGTGTTCACCACATCCGGCCTGGGTTCAATGGGATATGGCTTGCCGGCGATGATCGGCGCATGTGTGGGCAACGCGCGCCAGCCGTGTATTGGCGTTGAGAGTGACGGCAGCTTGATGATGAATGTGCAGGAGCTGGCGACGCTGAAGGGGCTGAACCTGCCGATCAAATTATTCATCATCAATAATGGAGGCTATGCGTCCATCCGCAACACGCAGCGCAATTATTTTAATGGGCGCTATGTCGGAACCGGGCCGGAGGCGGATTTATTCATTCCAGACTTGGTGGCTCTGGCACAAGCAATGGGCCTGTCCGCGATGAGCATTACCGATGCCAGCGAATTGGAGGCAGGGATTGCCACCGTGCTGGCGCATGAGGGGCCGATCTTATGCGATATTCATGTGACGCCCAATGAATCGCTTTGGCCGAAGGCAATCGCTGTACCGCAAGCCGACGGAACGCTCCTCTCGATGCCGCTTGAGGATATGACCCCGCTACTGCAGCGCGAAGAGTTGCGAGCGCAGATGCTGGTGCCGCTGACGGAAGAATCCGAGAAGGTGGTGGTATAACGTGAAAGGACAAGCCGAGAGACCAATTGGGCGCTCAATCCAGATATGGAAAGCTTCACGGCCAAATATCTGTTTTCTGCGAGAGGCCTTCAAATCGGCGCGGAGGTCCTGAGTCATTGCATGAAGCTTGACAAAGAGTTGAAGATATCTCGTCGTTCAGCAGTACTTTAACTATCAATAGCTCATGTCGGCTCAGAGATAGAAACAACCGGGAGACCAAATGAGGTTAGCCGAACGTACCGATAAAAACGCCGCGTCAGGCTGGGCGATTCTTTCGGCCCTGCGGTTTTTTCTCGCTATGGTCGTCGTCTTGGGGCATTGTTGCTTCTTCGTCGGTGGCCGCCATGATTGGACCTATATCGGCCTTTGGCTGAATCAGGGCAGTGCCGTTTTTGGCTTCTTTATTCTTTCGGGCTACAGCATAGCGGCCAGCCTTGAGAGAAGTCCCGCTGGCTTTTACCGCCGCCGCTTCATCCGGATATGGCCGCTTTATCTGGGCTGTATTGCATTTGGCCTCCTGGTCTCATTGCGCATTCCGCATGGACTGGCATGGCCATTGGGGGGGCATCTTCCAGCCAGCTCACTCGCCTCGTCCGTGGCGTCTCTTTTGATGTTGCAGACCATCCTGGCCCCCCCACTCCCCATTGTCGGACAAATTTGGTCGCTCAGCCCGGAGTGGTGGCACTATATGGTGGCACCGCTACTCCGAAAGCTGTCGACTTTCACGCTCCTGACATTGCTGACTGTTTCATTCTTAGCCTTCATGACGATTGCTCCCCCGCCGGGTGGCGGTGCGGAAGGATTTTCTCATGGGCTGTCCCTGATCACATTATCCTGGCTATGGGTGACGGGTTTCATCTATCGGCGCTTCGACCGCGAACCAACCGGCATTGCGATGTTGCTTATTCCCTCGGTTCTTGCGCTATTTTTTGGTCATTTCACAGGATTGCCACTGTTTATTTCGATTTTTACCCTGATGTTGAGCGGGGAGTTCAAGATTCCTGACCTGTTTTGCCGAATCTGCAATTTTCTTGGCGATGTCAGCTTTCCGCTGTACTTGTTTCATATCCCCGTCATGGTGCTGTTCATTAGCTTTGGCGTAAGAGCCAGCGCGCCCATTGTGTTTACTGCATTGCTCGCTTCTAGCGCGGCCCTTTATGCCATCGATTATCCATCCCGCGCCTATTTCGGCACAAAAAAGAAACACTCGAAGACTGAATTCTCCTCATATATTTCGGTGAAGGCTGAATAGCTGTCAGCACGCTATGTGATGGCAGGCACCTGGCAAAGGGCGGTCAGGCCGCGCCCCTGCGCTGAAACCTCACAGCCCAGAATCTCCGCGCCCGCCCGCCGAAGCAATGTCTCAAGCGAAGCAGGGTTAAAAAAACTCACATGCTCGTGCATTTTCGCGAAGCCCAAAGGCGGGACGTGGGCGAATTTGACCTTCCAGCCGGTTGACCAAAAATCAGCCAGCAGAGTCAGCCAACAGCTCCGCAGCAGTAGCTTCAGGTAGTGTTGATACCAAGCCCCAGCCGGAATATCGGTGAACGGGAATTCAAGGTTAGGAAGCGTGATATAGAGCAAGCCCCCGGGTTTGACGTGATTGAGTACATCCTGGAGCACATGCATCGGTTCAGAAACATGCTCCAGAACCTCGCAGAGCAGCACAAGGTCAAATTTTTGATCGGCGAGCGATGCAGCATTTAGGCCGGTTACCCCGGGGGCGGACTCAACACCGGAAATATCGAAAACGGAATGGCTATGCCCTGGCCCGCCAACCATGAGCTGACCACGGTCGCCGCCATAATCGAGCACGGATCCGATCGCAACGCCCTGGGCATAGTGATTGATGGTGCTGACATAGGTCTCGCGCCGGCTGCGCATTTCCTTCGTCCCGCCAAGGCCGGCATTGAACCCGCGGCTGTACCAAGGCTCCCAATGGTGGCGCTCCTGGTAATAGGCTTCGCTACGATAGTCGGCATAGAGGCGGGCTGCCTCACCTGGCTCAAAGCGGTCTTCAAAGAAAATCAGACCGCAGCTCTGGCATTGCGCTAGGCGGCAAACGGAAGCGGAACCCCCGAACACGCGTGCTGCGACAAAAGACGCCGTGATCGCGGCCCGGTGGGTGAGGTGCGGCTCGTCACAGCCAAGGCAATGAATTGCGCGGTAGGTCATGCGGCCCTTCCTCTACTCCGGTTTGGCATCAAATCCGGCCCGCTCTTTTTCGACCACCAGGGTGCGCTTGGTAACATGCGTGAGGATGACGCCGATGTATTCACCCAAAATGCCGATGAAAAACAGCTGTACCGAGGCAAAGAAAAACAAGGCAATGAGAATCGGCGCGGTATTGGCCGGAAAGCGGTTCCAGAACAGAAGTTTGGCTAACAAATAGCCTAGCGCCAACAGCAGACTAACACCAGAAAGGCAGAACCCCGCCATGGTCGCCAGGCGCAACGGCACTTTGGAGTGGCTGGTGATGCCCAGCATGGCGAGGTCGTAAAGCGAGTAGAAATTATTGCTGCTGACACCGCGCACACGCCGTGGCTGCACGAAGGAAATTTCCGCACGCGGATAACCAAGATCGGCGATCAACCCACGAAAATACGGGTTGCGGTCGCCGGTGGCGCGAATCTGTTCGACCACTTCACGGTCATACAATCCAAACCCCGTAAAATTTTCGATGAGCGGAATTTCCGAAAGCCGGCCAACGAGTTTATAATAGGCCCGGCGAATGAGAAACATCAGCCTGTGTTCATGGCTTTCAGGCTTTATGCCGATAACGACCTTAAACCCATCACGCCAGCGCTGAACGAATTCGGGGATCATCTCCGGCGGGTCCTGCAGATCCGTAACCATGGTGATGAGGGCATCGCCAGGGGCGGAGAGGAAACCATGCAGTCCGGAGCGCAGCACGCCAAAATTTCTGGCATTGACGATGAGTTGCACGCGCGAGTCGGCCGCGGCTAGGCTCTTGATCTCTGCTGCTGTGCTGTCCGTCGAGGCATTGTCGCAAAACAGCAGGCAATAGCGCTGGTCCGGGATGGTGGCAAAAGCCGCGGTGATACGCTCGTACAATACGGGAATATTGCCTGCCTCGTTATAGCAGGGCAGTACGACGCAGATCAATTTTCCGGATGAGGTGGGCATAGGGTGGTCTCCGGAAAAGGGGCGCTTGCCAGCACCAGTTCAACCAGTTCACGTACCGCGCCGTCGCCACCACGATGCGTCAGGTGAATTTTGGCGGCAGCCATCACCGCCGGCTGTGCATTGGCGGGCGCGGCGCTTAAGCCAGAAAGGGCAAGCGCGGAAAGGTCGTTAACGTCGTCGCCGGCAAAACAAATGCGCGAGAGCGGAATGCCAGTACGTTCGGAGAAGGCTTGCAAAGCAGCGCCCTTATCCTTGATCCCCTTATACACGGCGTCAATCTGCATTTTTTCCGCAAAGCGATCGACAAGCGGGCTGGCCTCACCAGAGATGAGGCCAAACACCAGTCCCGCCTTGCGGCCGAGCGAGATGCCCATGACATCGGCAAAGCAGAAGCGCTTCCACTCTTCGCCATTTGGCCCCCACCAGAAGCCGCCATCGGTGAGGACGCCGTCGACATCAAGCACCACGGCGTCCACCAGAGGCATGATTACAACGCCTGAATGCGGGGCCCGTGCACACGGCGGAGTTTTTCGATGATCGGCTTCTCGCGGTCGAGTACGCGCTTCACCCCGTCACCCATGGCGGTTTCCACCAGCCTGATGTCGCGCACCAGGCGGGTGAGGCCATTGGGTTCCAGTGAAGCAGCGTGGTCGCTACCCCACATGGCACGATCAAGCGTTAAATGGCGCTCCACCATGCAGGCGCCAAGTGCCAAGGCGGCAACGCTGGAGGGGATGCCGGTTTCATGCCCCGAATAGCCCACGGGTACAGCGAATTGATGTGCCAGCACGGGAATGACGCGCAAATTCAGCTCTTCATAATGTGCCGGATAGGTGCTGCTGGAATGCAGGATGATGAGATCCTGCTTGCCAAGGATTTGCACAGCGTGATCGATCTGTTCCAGGCTGCTCATGCCGGTGGAGAGGATAATGGGCTTGCCCTTGGAACGGGTATGCGCCAGCAGGTCGTCATCCGTCAGGCTGGCCGAGGCGATTTTATAGGCCGGCGGGTTGAAGTGGTCGATGAAATCGACGGACGCTTCGTCCCAGCAAGAGGCGAACCAGGCGATGTTCTTTTGGTCGCAATAAGCATCGATTTCGGCATATTGTTCGTAGTCGAACTCAAGGCCACGCTTGAGATCGCCATTTGTCGGGCCAAACGGGTTTTCGCGCGGGCGGGCGAGCTCCTCGGGTGTATAGACGACGTCAACCGTGCGCTTTTGGAACTTCACTGCGTCGGCGCCGGCTGAAACCGCGACATCGATCAGCTGCTTTGCGATATCAAGGTCGCCATTGTGATTGATGCCGATTTCAGCGATCACATAACAAGGGTTCCGCCCCCCGATAATTCTATCACCAATTTTGATTTCACTCACCCTGTTGAACTCCTCGAGGAATTGGTCTTATTCCGCTTGTGGTTGAATTTTAGCAACTTGTCCCGCGTAAAGAGGGTAACGCTTATATTAAGCTGCCAATGCCACCGTCGTTAAACTATGGCAATCCCCTTCACACGGACGAGCGGATGGCGGTTTTCTTGGGTAGGACATGTCACAGCCGCCAACCCGCCGCTGATAGGCTAAGTTATTCAAAATGGACGATAAGCGCCAGGATACGGCGGATCTGTAGGAAATGTGGAGGAGGGGGATTACCGCAGCACCTGCCCATGCAGCGCTCCTTAGTCTCAGGCCGCGGTGCGGCGGCTCATGAAGGCGTATAGGCAGGCTCCCGCAAAGGGGAAGGATTCAGCGCCGAGGCCACAGTCACTCCCCCGCGTCGAGTGCGACGAGACGACCGGTTCTCCAGCAGGCCTCAAGAACGGGGGGGATTACCCCAGCTATGGCCAACTGCCATGAGGCCTCAACAATCCGCGAGGAAGTCGTGTAGTGGGCCAGTTTGGCCATATTTACGTGACCGGTAACATTCCAAGCTGGGTTGGCTATTGATGCCCTTGCCTAGAACATGCCTTTTTTGCCGTTATGCTAAGGCTGTATTTGCAACGATATGTGTAAATGAGTATCAGATCTGCGCCATTGTTCCCCGCGCAAAAAAGGTATCAATCTATATAAGCCTTAATATGCCGCGCGTTGCCACTGTAGGCTTCTGATCAATTCCGCGCTGTTCGATCATTTTTGCTAATGTTGAATCAGCCTTGTAGGGGGTATTTACGTTGCAAAAAGCAATGACGCCATCCTTCTGCACCGCCTGCAAGATCGTCTCTCCATTCATCATCTCACGACACGATATCTGCCCCTTTTGTAAAGGTAAGGCGAGGTAGACGCATTCATCTGTTAGAATATGCCCCGCAGGCAAATCGTGCTTTGCATAGACACCACGCACAAAGTCATCAATATGATCCTGATTTTTCTTGAAGACCATATGCTGTGTATCCCCGGCGGAGCCACACATCTTCTCGGCGCCGATTATGATTTTAAACCAAGCATCCACTTCTTCGGGTAGTGAACAATGGCGAGACGTTGGGATACCGTCGACCTTGATATCTACCAGGCGCTCGAAAACCCTCGCTCCTTTACCGTAGGCAATGAGCACCGAATCATGCCAATTTTTATGCTGATGCATTCCAAAACCGATAACATTTTTCGGGTACCTAGTCTTTAAAAAATCGATCTGATTTAGCTCAAAATCACAATCGTCACTCGGTCTAAATCCGATACAATGGTTTATACATAGTGGAATATCCCGATCACAAAAAAAGGAGACGACATCATCTAAATCGAGCAAAGAACAGTTTTGTGTTGTAATAAGAATGGGCTTCTTTATGGTTGCGATCTTTTTGATTAAAGACCAATCGATTATATTTGATGTGGGGATCTCAATAATTTGAATACCGAGCTCGGCGCATTTTTCAACGGAAAAGTCATCGAATGGCATGGCTACTGATGTCATATTCAAATTGTGCGTAACGGTTACCATTGTCTGGTAATCATCCCAGGATAGAGGCGTATCTCGAAATCTTTTAATCAGGGAGATATCCGTGCGGTGTCGGAAGTCCTTATGGATAAGGCTGTTAATATCGCGAAAACAAAACTTCAGGGCAGAATGCGCGTTATTATAGTGCGCCACTTTCGCGAGATCAGTAATAATCTTGATCCCTCGAGATAGGTCGCCCCGATGGTTGCCAGCCATATTCAACACAAAAAGATTGTCAAAAATCGAAGTTTTCATTCAAGGTTTACCAAGGATAATGCTCTGTTATTTTATAGTTTAAATAATGTGATCGTCAATTGTTTTGCGTTTGGCTGCACGCCCAAGGTACCCTCTCTTGCGTGAGGCTCGTCCAGCTCTCCCACCCGGAGGGACTTGGCCTGCACTTGTCGTTGGGTTACATTTGGACGGTGCATGCGCCGTTGTCTGTGCAATTGGGATGCTTCTCCTGGGCAGCTCTGCCGCCTGTCATAATCCGCAGCGCTTGGCGGTTGTCTCAATGAGTACGATAGCGGGAGTTCGGCCTGATGGCCGACCCAATGACCGGAACGGCAGCGCCCTGGACCCGCCGTTCTCTTGGGTCGCCACGCGGAATCTGGCCGTCGCGACCGGCCTGATCATCTTCGGCCCAGCCTGGGCTAAGCGCACGTCCCAGCGCTTCGGGCTACTTTCATATACGTGATGTGGCCAGTTTGGGCTGGCGTTGTTGGACAGTAGCCGGTGATACAATGGATATGCGCACGCGGACTCCAAGAATTGCGGCGCGCGCTAATCAGGCGAGGAAGCACGACCGAGGTGCCGAATGATCATACTTATTGTACCCCCTGAGCAAGCGGCGTTAGGCGCCAGGGATCAGTTAGTGGTAAGCGCCAAAAATGCTTGCAAGGCCGTCCGATGAGTAAACTCCGCAATTCCAGAATCCTACGCACCTCCTCTGCCGGTGTTTTCCAACGCCTGGTGCAATTGCTGAGTTCGCTCATTACCCTGCCCGTGGCCCTGCACAGTCTCGGTGTGGCCGGTTTCGGGGTTTGGGGGGCGGCAACGTCGCTGGCTTGGCTCTCCGGCCTGCTCACGCTGGGCTTTGGCAGTGCGCTCATCACCCTTATCCCGCGCGGCCTTGCCGCCGGACAAACGGCAGAAAATCGCGGCTATGTCACCGCTGCCCTACAGGGCAGTACAATGTTGGCGGCGATATTGCTGCTGGGCGGGCTGGCGGCCCGGCTGACCGGCGTGCCGGTGCCGCGCGGCCCCTTTCTGGTGGCTTGTGTAGCGCTCATCCTCAACATCCCGCTCTGCGTTAGCTTCGAGCTCTGGCTGGCGCTGCAGAAAGGCCATATGGCCGCCCTCTGGAGTACGGTGCAGACGCTGCTTGGCCTCGCTTTTATCGTCCTCGGCGCTTTTGTCGGGGCCGGCGTTACCTTCATGGTGGCGGCCATTTATGGTGCCATGCTGCTCGGCAACGCCGGCAGCTTGGCGCATGTGTTGTATTTGCATCACCATGTCCGCCCCTACCGGCAGCTGTCGTCGGCTGCGCTGCGCATAGTACTGGGCCAAGGCGGTCTGCTGTTTGCGGTCACCATAACCACCTCCTGCGCCACCGCCTTTGACAATGTCATGGCCTTGGCTTGGCTGGGGCCCGCCGCCGCGGCGCAGATGGCGGTGGCCATGCGCGTCTGCATCACGGCCACCGGCATGGTCGGTGCGGTCACTCAGCCTTTTTGGCCAAGCTTCGCCGATGCCTTTGCCGCCAACGACCAAGCCTGGGCCCGGCGCATGCTGAAGGCCGGCACGGCGACCGTGCTGGTCCTGTCCATTAGCGGGTCCGGGCTGATCGTCGCGTTCGGCGCGCCGGTGCTGCGCTGGTGGCTGCACCAAGATCTGCATCTCTCCACCGCGCTGCTCTGGTCCATGGCCGCATGGATTACCGGCATGACGTTGACCTATGTTCCCGGGTCTTTGCTGAATGCCGCCCTCAAACTCAAATCGCAAATACTGCTTCTGTCGGTGACGGCCGTTGCCGGGTTCGGTCTCAAATTCCTGGCCGCGCACCTATTCGGCATTACTGGCATCCTGCTGGTCACGCCATTATTGTGGTTCGCCCTGGTCGTGCCAATCTATCTTTGGCTGGCCTGGCGCACCGTCACGCGGCCAGACTAGCCCTCCTGTCCCGCACTTGCCAAGCCACAGGTTTTCTGTTGCCGCAACGGATTTCGTCGCAACGACATCGATCTTCCTGTTTATATTAATCCGCCAAGACGGTAGCATACGGATAATGGCGTGCAATCGGTCTTCTTCTCGAATGGTTTGTCCTGCGATTTCTGCATGGAGATTTTGTTCGGCTCATTTGGAGTTCGGTAGAAGGCGTCTGCCTGATCAGCCAAAAATCAGCTGCCAGAGCGGAGGCAACCCGGTTAAGGCTACGCTCGCGAGTACGGCCCCCAGAATTGCTCCACCCAATACCCAAAGGTAGCGTTCCGTTTCCAGGCGCTGGATGGTCTCCTCACTGGCCGCAAGCTTTTGCACGGCCACGGTAAGCGATCGCATTTCGGCCGAGGCGGTGTCGGCCCGCAAGGACATCTTTCGTTCGGCCTCTGCCATGGTGAGGCGGGCCGCCTTGGATTCCGCCTCCATCGCCTGGGTAACGTCGGCATTTACCCGCAGCGCCTGGACGATTAGAGCGGTATGATTTTAAATTCGCTCGTATCCTGAGCTGACGAAGTAGTTTTTGTATTCTTCTGGTTTGATGGTTTCGAGGGCGCTTGCGATGGCCTGTGAAACGGCATCCTTGGTTCTGGCTTGTGCCTCTCGCAAATGGTGTTTGATTTTGGCGAAGAGCTTTTCGATTGGGTTTAGGTCTGGGGAGTATTTGGGCAGAAGGATCAGTTTTGCCCCGGCGGCGCGGATGGCCTGGCGCACGGCGCTGGATTTATGGGCGCCGAGATTATCCATGATGACGATATCGCCTGGCGAGAGGGTTGGGAGCAGAACTTTCTCGACATAGATGCGAAAGCGCTGGCCATTGATCGGGCGGTTGAGCAGCCATGGCGCCTCGACGCGGTCGTGGCGCAGGGCGGCCAGAAACGTCATGGTATTCCAGTGGCCAAAGGGC
>JAMFRU010000127.1 GCA_026224875.1 Acidocella sp. | reverse complement strand
TCACGTAAATCCAATGAATAGGCACGAGACATAGATGCTGCCCTCCAACCCAGCCAGCATCTTGAATCAGAAATCAGACCGCGCCGGAATCCTAAAAATGAATCAGAGTGAAAATATCAGACTCTAGCGCCCTGCGCTACGACAAAACCAACTACATTTTCGCCTACACCTATAACGGCACGATGCTGGTCCACCCCAACAAATCCTGGATCGGCACCAACCGCATGGACAGCGCCGACGCCAGGGGCAAACACTACGTCGCGGAGATGATCAATAACGCCATCGCCGGCCACCGCGTCTTCCAACATTACTTCATCGCGCGCACACCCGGCGGCACACCCATCCCCAAAATCAGCATCATGGTCGCGGTCCCCGAATGGGGCTGGGTCATCGGCACCGGCCTGTATGTAGACGACATCCAAGCCGCCCTGCTGCACAGCGGCCTCATCCTCGGCGCCATTTTCACCCCGCTGCTTTTCCTCTTCATGCTGTTCGTCTTCCTCGCCCGCCGCCAGGTCAGCGGCCTGCTCGGCCGCCTCAGCGAAAGCATGCTCAACCTCGCCGGCGGCCGCTTGGAAACCGATATCCCAGCCCTCGACCGCCATGACGAGATCGGTAAAATGGCAGGCGCTCTGCTCGTCTTCAAGCAAGGCCTAACCGCCAAGCAAAAACTCGAAGCAGACGCTGAGACATCCCGCAACGCCGCGGAGGCCGAGCGCCTCCGCCGCGCCACCGAACAAGCCGAAACCGCCGCCCACCAGCGCGAAGTGGTAACGGACCTCGCCGAAGGCCTGGCCAAACTCGCCAAAGGAGACCTCGCCGCCCATCTCTCCCGCCAATTCGCCGGCGACTACGAACGCCTGCGCAGCGACTTCAACGATGCCGCCACCCAACTGCGCGAAACCATAACCGCCATTTCCACCAGCGCCGGCAATGTCCGCTCCGGTGCCGGCGAAATGATGCAGGCCGCCGACGACCTCGCCCGCCGCACCGAACACCAGGCCGCCAATCAGGAAGAAACCACCGCCGCCCTGGGCGATATAATGAGAACCGTTCACGGCAACGCTGGAACCGCCGAAAACGCCCGCCGCCTCGCCAGCACCGCGCAAGGCGACGCCGAGCATTCCGGCATCATCGTAACAGACGCGATAAGTGCCATGAGCGCCATCGAAGCCTCATCCCGCCAAATCGGCAACATCATAGGCGTCATCGACGAAATTGCCTTCCAAACCAACCTCCTCGCCCTCAACGCCGGGGTAGAAGCCGCCCGCGCCGGCGATGCAGGCCGAGGCTTCGCAGTCGTCGCAACCGAAGTCCGCGCCCTGGCCCAACGCTCCGCCGAAGCCGCCAAAGAGATCAAAAGTCTCATCTCCACCTCCGGCACGCAGGTCCAGGCCGGCGTTCGTCTGGTTGGCGAGGCCGGCGGCGCCCTCACCCGCATCGGTGCTCAGGTGGCCGAACTCAACGGTCTCATCAACACCATCGCCACCAGCGCCACTAACCAGGCCGCCGGCCTCGCCGAAATCAATGGCGCGGTCGAGCAAATGGACAAATTAACCCAGCAAAACGCCGCCATGGTCGAAGAAGCCACCGCCGCCAGCCACGCCCTGTCAGACGAAGCAGCATCCCTGGAACATCTCATCCGCCGCTTTTCGCTGGGCGCGCCGAAGCGAAGGACTAAAGAAAAAGCAGCAGCTTTTTGAAAAAAGCTGCACCAAAAACTTTGGACCTCGGGGCATGGGCTGTGGCGCCGCCACAGCCCATGCCCCGAGGTCCAAAGTTTTTTGGGTCTGCGAAACGCGCGCCACTGGTTCGAGCGCGTTGAGCAGTACTTGTTCACAAATTCACAAAAAGGTACAGCTTTACCTTCTCGAAGCTGCCCTAGCGCGGAGCGCCAGCGCCAGCATCGTCTGCCGGCAGTAATCATGCTCCGGAATGCGGGTCGTCTTGCACGCAGCTTCCGCGGTCAGCGCTGCCGCCACGGCCTGGTCAAGTGCTGCCAAAGGCCACAACCGCAGCGCCCTGCCCACCAGCGCCTGGCGCTTGAAAAACACCGGCGGCCGCATTGCGCCCATTGCCTCCTGGGCCGAGGCACCTTCCGCAATCGCTCCCGCCGCCACGCGCAGGCGGAGCAACTCCGACAGCAGCACCCGCAACAACCCAACCGGGGCTATACCTTCGTCATAAGCCAAGCTCAGCGCCCGGTCGGTGGCTACCGGATCGCCGGTAATCGCCGCATCGATGGCATCGCTCATCGAGCTATCACCGCCATCCGCCAAAATCGCTGATACATCCGCCAAATCAAGCCGCTTTTCCGCCCCGGCATACAGCGTCAGCACCTCAAGCGCCTGCCCCAGCGGACCTTCATCGCCAGTTAAATTAAGCCCAGCCCAGGCCGCCGCATCCTGGTCTATCTGCACCCCCACGGCCCGCAGCCGGGAGGATATCGCCTGGGGCAACCGCGCCTGGTCGATGGCGTAACACGCAATCACCGCCACCCCGGCCGCCTTTTCAGCCGCCGCCCGCAATTTCGATTTACCCGTAAGCTCCCCAGCCTCCAGGATCACCAAAGCATCCACCGGAGATTTTATAAGCGTTTCCAGGGCCTTAGCATGGCTCTCATGCACATCACGCACCCGCACCACGCGCTTACCCCCGGTCATCGACGAGGCCGTGGCCTCCGCCAGCAGCATATCCCCCACCGGATTATACAACTCGGCATAGCGAAACGGGTCATTAACAACCCCCTCCACACTCCGCACCAACGTCAGCCCGCGCTCCGCCACCAGCCCGGCATCCGGACCATGCAGCAAAACAAGCGGCAAATGGGGTGCTTTCAGAAACACGTCGATACGCCCGGCATCGAGCTTCATGCGTGCCTCACGCGCGCTTCACGCATTCGGGTGAGCGCGGAACCATGCAGCCAGCTGAACGGTAATCTCGGCCGCCACCGTATCGGCCAGATGCTGGTTGATCGTATCCGTCTCCAGATCCTGCGCGAAATACTGGTTATCGATAATATTCAACGCATCATGCCCCGTCGCCGTACCGCTGATGAGCGGATGCATGGGGTTGCCAATCGGCGCCAGGCTCCACGCCGCGGTCGCTGACATCTCGGAGCGTGTCGTCGCCGAATCCTGCAACACGCCAATATCGCTTACGGCGATACTATAGACCACATTCAGCGCATAAACTTCGGTCACCGGCGCGCCGTCGGTATGCAGCTGCGTCTGCAGGCTTATCCTCAGCATCTGCCCCGGCCGCTCGGGAATATTATTCACCGCCACCGAATCCAGTTTCGCATTCGCACCCTGCCCGGCATCCCCGCCGTACAGCGGCGTGAATCCACAACCAGCAAGGGCCAGAAGAGCAGCGAGCGTTGCGAGTTTAGGGCTTAACGACAAAGTTCACGATCCTGTCCGGCACATGGATTTTCTTTACAATGCTCTGCCCGGCCAGAACAGACGCCACTGCCGCCTCGGCTGCCGCCAGCGTGAGCTCAGCCGCCTGTCCCGCCGGTATTATAATCGTACCACGTAACTTGCCATTCACCTGCACGGCAATCGTCACCTCATCCAGAACCAGCAGCACCGGGTCCGCCTTCGGCCAAGGCTGCAGCGCCACCAGCCCCAATTCGGGCCGCAGCCTGGCAAAAATCTCTTCGCCCAGATGCGGCATCATAGGTGCAACCAGCCGCGCAATAATATCCGCGCCCTCAAACCGAGCAAACAACAACTCATCCGTATCGCCGCTGGCACCGGAAATCGCCCCGGACAGCTCATAGAGCTTGGCCACAGCCACGTTGAACGCAAAACTCTCCAGCGCCTCAGTCACAGCGGCAATGGTCCGATGCGTCTGCTGGCGCAACTTCTTCGCCTCACCCGCAATCACCGCGGGCTGCACAACACGCCGCTCACCCGCCACAGAAACCGCCAGCCGGTACAACCGCTGCACAAAACGCGAGGCCCCCTGCACACCGCTCTCGGTCCACTCCACATCCCGCTCGGGCGGATTGTCCGAGAGCACAAACCACCGCGCGGTATCAGCGCCATACCGGCCAACAATCGCCCCCGGATCAACAGTGTTACGTTTCGATTTCGACATTTTCTCAATGCGGCCCACCACCACCGGCAAGCCTGTATCGCGATGCGTCGCACCCTCAGCCGATTTCACCACCTGCTCCGGATAAAGCCAGCCTCCATCTACGTCCTTATAGGATTCATGCGTCACCATGCCTTGCGTGAACAGCCCGGCGAACGGCTCCTTAACCGTTACATATCCCGTCTTTTCCATCGCCCGCGTAAAAAACCGCGCATAAAGCAGATGCAAAATCGCGTGCTCAATCCCGCCGACATATTGGTCCACCGGCAACCAGTGATTAACCGCAGCCAGTTTGGTCGGGCTCGCCGCCCGCGGCGAACAAAACCGCGCAAAATACCAGGAGCTATCGATAAACGTATCGAACGTATCCGTCTCCCGCCGCGCTTCCCCACCACAGACCGGGCAACTCACCTTGCTCCAGCTCGGATGATGATCCAGTGGATTCCCAGGTTTCTCAAAACTAACATCCGCCGGCAGCTTCACCGGCAGCTGGTCATCCGGCACCGCCTGCGGCCCGCACGCCTCGCAATGAATCACCGGGATAGGGCAACCCCAGTACCGTTGCCGCGAAATCCCCCAATCGCGCAACCGCCAATTGGTAACACCCTTACCCGCGCCAATCTTCTCAAGCTCAGCAATTGCCGCCGGCTTAGCCTCAACCGTACTCAACCCGGTCAAAAACCCGGAATTAACGATCACCCCAGCGCCATCAAGCGCCTTGGCCCCAATCACCGGCACATCATCCACACTCGGTGCCACAACAACCGACACAGGCAAACCGTATTTCCGCGCAAAATCCAAATCACGTTGGTCACCGCAAGGGCACCCAAAAATCGCCCCGGTCCCGTAATCCATCAGCACAAAATTGGCGATCCAAACCGGGTATTTCGCGCCGGTAAGCGGATTAACAACCTCCAACCCGGTCGCAAACCCGCGCTTCTCCGCCGTCTCAATCGCCGCCTCAGACGTCCCCTGGCTCGCACACTCCGCAATAAACTTAAGTGCACCCGCATTGGTCTCAGCCACCGCCTTAGCAACGGGGTGCTCAGGTGCCACCGCCAGAAACGACATGCCAAACAAAGTATCCGGCCGCGTCGTATAAACCGTAACGCTCTCAATCCCCGCCACCGGCTCAGCCAGCGGGAAAACCACATCAGCCCCTTGGCTGTACCCGATCCAGTTCTCCTGCATCAGTCTAACCCGCTCGGGCCAACGCTCCAGCGTATCCAGCCCCGCCAGCAACTCCGGCGCAAAATCCGTGATCTTCAAAAACCACTGCGAGAGCTTCTTCTTCTCGACCAGCGCGCCCGAACGCCAGCCCCGCCCATCGATCACCTGCTCATTGGCCAGCACGGTCATATCCACCGGGTCCCAGTTCACACTGGCGGCCCGCCGCTCAACCAGCCCGGCTTTCCAGAAATCCAGGAAAATCTTCTGCTGCTGGCCATAATATTCCGGATCACAGGTCGCAAACTCACGCGTCCAATCCAGCGAAAACCCCATACGCTGCAATTCACCGCGCATATTGGCGATATTCGCATAGGTCCAGCTGGCGGGATCGGCCTTATTCTCCCGCGCCGCATTCTCCGCCGGCAGGCCAAACGCGTCCCACCCCATCGGGTGCAGCACATCAAACCCCTGTGCGCGCTTATACCGCGCCACCACATCGCCTAACGTGTAGTTCCGCACATGCCCCATATGGATTTTACCCGAGGGGTAGGGGAACATCTCCAGCACATAATATTTAGGCCTGTCCCCAGACGGAACATCCAAGGCGGTAAAACAGCCCGCTTTCTCCCATTGTTCCTGCCAATGCGGCTCGGCCTGGGCAAAATCATAACGTGCGGTTTCAGTATCTGACATGACGCCCCGTCTTATCTGCCGGGGCGCGCCGCGCCAAGAGGCGCTTACATAGTAGAATTAAACGCCCCGCCATCGAGCAATATATTCTGCCCCACAATATACCCTGCCTGCACCGAGCATAAAAACGCACAAGCCGCCCCAAACTCGTCCGGCCTGCCAAACCGCCCCGCCGGGTTCTTCACGGCCCGCTCCTCCGTCTCCTGCGCCGGACTCTTCCCCGAGGCCTTCGAAGCCGCCGCCGAAATCGCCACCTGCCGGTCCGTATCAAACGGCCCCGGCAGCAGATTATTAATCGTCACATTATGCCGCGCCACATCCCGCGCCACCCCCGCCACAAACCCGGTCAACCCGGTCCGCGCGGTATTGGAGAGCGGCAAATTCCCAATCGGCGATTTCACGGAGGCCGAGGTAATATTCACAATCCGCCCAAACCCACGCCCAATCATACCATCCAACACCGCTTTAATCAGCGCAATCGGCGTCAGCAAATTGCCATTCAGCGCCGCCATCCACTGCTCATCAGTAAAATCCCGGAAATCCCCCGGCGGCGGTCCGCCGGCATTATTCACCAGAATATCCGGCTCTGGGCACGCCGCCAATGCCGCCGCGCGCCCAGCCTCCGTGGTAATATCCCCCACTGCCGTGCGTATTTCTGCCCCGGTCAGCCGCAGCCTCGCTGCCGCAGCTTCCAACTTCGCAGCATCTCGCCCGGTAATGGTTACCACCACGCCTTCACGGGCCAGCGCTTCGGCACAGCCAAAGCCTAGCCCGGCACTTGCGGCACAAACCAAGGCCGTGCGGCCTTTCAAACCTAAATCCATGATCCACCTTTAAGAAAAAGCAGCAGCTTTTTGAAAAAAGCTGCACCAAAAACTTTTATAACTTAGGCTGGCTTGGAATGCTTGTTATGCCAATTGTCCATCAGCTTCAGCACTGTCGCCGCCGTCTCCTCAATCGAGCGCCTGGTCACGTCAATCGTCGGCCAGCCCCGCGCGTTACACAACCGCCGTGCCCAAAGCAGCTCTTTCTCCACCGCCTCATAATCCACGTAATCCGTATTATCGCTCTTGGAGAATCCAACCTGCGCCCCGGTATTGATCAGCTGCAACCTATGCCGGCGTATATCAATCAAAGACTTAGGATCGATCGTCAGCCCCACCACCGGACAAAGTACGTCATTCAGCAACTCCGTAGGCTCAATCCCCGGCACCAGCGGAATATTCAGCGCCTTGATCCCGCGATTAGCCAAATAAAAACACGTCGGCGTCTTGGACGAGCGCGAAACCCCCACCAGCACCACATCCGCCTCGCCAATCCCCCGGTTCGCCTGGCCGTCATCATGGCTGATCACATAATGCATGGCATCAATCCGCCGGAAATAATCGGCATCCAACACATACTGTCGCCCAGGCCTATGCTTGGCAGGCGCCCCAATCTGCTCCTGCAGCATCTGCATCAACGGATCCAACACGTGCAGCAGCCGCACCCCCATCCGCGTACAGGCCGAATCCAGCTCATGGCGCAGCGCATCATCCACCAGAGAGCACAACACCGGTCCCGGCTCGGCCTGAATCCCCTCCAGCACCCTATGCAACTGCAGCCTGGAGCGTATCAGAGACCAGCGGTGATAAGATATTTCCGTCTCATCGAACTGCGCCACCGCAGCCCGGGCGAGCGAGTTCAAAGTATCCCCAGTGGCGTCGGATATCAGGTGTAAATTGAGCTTTTCACTGTCCATAAACTTCTTAATAGCGTGGATTACTTTACCTTGCGCCCAATATTTTACGGAGAGCGGGGATAAAGTTAACAATCGATGAACGCGGGATGAGTTCCGGCAACTCCCTGTGCTTCATGTGCACAACCCCGTCAGATACCTCAAAATCAGCAGCTTACCACTGGTTTCTTACTGTGGATAACTCTGTGGATTTAAATAGGGAGAGGGTTAACCCCCGCTATCCACAGGGTTCTACCTCTACATCTCCTCTTTAAAGATAAATAGATTATGTTTAGGGCGTGTGCATGAAACTCCTCCAGGTTCTTAACGGCGAGCCGGTTTACCCCCCGCCGGTCTGGCTCATGCGCCAGGCCGGGCGTTACCTCCCCGAGTACAAAGCCACCCGTGCCCAGGCCGGAGATTTTATCTCCCTCTGCCTGAATCCCGCTTTGGCCACCGAGGTCACGCTCCAGCCCATCCGCAAATTCGGCTTCGACGCAGCGATCCTCTTTTCCGATATCCTGATCCTGCCCATGGCACTGGGCCAAGGCCTGCGATACGCCGAGGGCGAAGGCCCGCGCCTGCCTCCTCTACAAAAAGCCGCCGAGCTTACTCTGGAGAAAGCGCCCGGTATTTATGCCCCGGTAATGCAAACCGTAGCCAATCTACGCGCCTGCCTGCCCAAGGAGACCGCCCTTATTGGCTTTGCAGGAAGCCCAGTAACGGTTGCCTGTTACATGCTGGACGGCCAAGGCGGCACTGGTTTTCCCCGAACCCGGCAATTAGCCTATGAGGATCCCAGCTTCGTCGAGGACATCCTGGACGTGCTGACCGAAGCCACCATCGTGTATCTTCAAGCCCAAGTTGATGCCGGCGCGGACTGCCTGATGCTGTTCGAAACCTGGGCCGGTATATTTCCTCCCGCCCAGTTCCGAAAATTTGTTATTGAGCCCAACCGCCGCATCGTCGCCGCCCTCAAAGCCAAAAATCCCGGCATCAAAATCATAGGCTTCCCGCGCCTCGCCGGCCTCATGCTCGGCGAATACATCCGCAAAACCGGCGTCGATGCTGTCAGTCTCGACACAGTCACCGACATCACCCGCGCCAAAAAGGCCTGCCCGGAAAACACCATTTTCCAGGGCAATCTCGACCCGTTGTTGCTCAAACTAGGCGGCGCAGCAATGGAAGACGCTGTCCGAACCATCCTCGCGACCGTCAAAGGCACCCCGCATATATTTAATCTCGGCCACGGCATCACCCCTGATGTCCCGGAGGCAAACGTGGCAAGGTTGATGGAGATCATCCGGGAAGCCTAATGCGCACCGCCTTAATCCTCTTCAATCTCGGCGGTCCTGACCGGCCCGAAGCTGTAAAACCCTTCCGGATCAATCTGTTCTCCGACAAGGCCATTATCCGCGCGCCAATCTTCATCCGCTTCTTTCTCGCCCGACTCATCGCAGCCTCATCCGCCAAAACCGCCTCGGCGAATTACGCATTCCTGGGTGGTAAATCCCCCCTCCTTGAGCATACCAACGCCCAGGCCCGTGCCTTGGAGACAGCGCTTGGCCTGGACTACAAAGCTTTCCCGGCCATGCGCTACTGGCGACCCTTTGCTCATGAGGTGGTAGCTGACGTTAAAGCCTGGAACCCGGACCGCATCCTGCTCCTGCCGCTCTACCCGCAGTTTTCCAGCACCACCACCGGCTCCTCGCTCAACAACTGGCGCGAAGCAGCAGCCAGCGCCGGCCTGGCCAAACCCACCACAACCATCTGCTGCTGGCACAACGACCCCGGCTACACAGCCGCTATCGCCAAACTAATCGACGAGAAAATCACCGAAGCCCAGGCTGCCCTTCCGGATACAAAAATCCGCATCCTCTACTCAGCCCACAGCCTGCCTGTAAGCATCATACAAGGCGGCGATCCCTATCAGGCGCAGATTGAAGCCAGTGTCGCCGCCATCCACCCCCAGCTATCTCACCAGGGTCTGGAGCATATCATCTGCTACCAATCCCGCGCCACCCCGGTAAAATGGCTCACCCCCAGCACCATCGACTCCATTGAACAGGCCGGCCGGGACAAAGTGGCGGTCGTAGTAGTCCCCATCGCCTTTGTCTCAGACCACATCGAAACCCTGGTCGAGCTAGACATCGAAAACCGCCATCTCTCGAAAAAATCCGGCGTCCCAGGCTATTTCCGCACCCGCGCCCCCAACGACGACCCCGCCTTCATCGCCGCTTTGGCCAACATCGTGCGCCATGCCATAACCCCCGGCCTATGCCGCACCGGCACCCCTTGCCAGGGCCAAAAACATTGCCCATGGCGGGGGCTATGAACCCCGAATTGATAATTTTCGACTGCGACGGTGTCCTCATCGACAGCGAAGGCGTCGCCTCCACCATCATCGCCCAGGAGCTAACCTCCCTCGGCTGGCCCATGGACGCCACCGCCTCCATGAGTCTCTTCATGGGCATGTCGATCACTGACATGGAGCCCATCATCGAAACCCATCTCAACCGCAAACTCCCCCCCAACTGGCGCCCGGACCTCGCTGAAAAACTCGTCATCGCCTTGGGCACACAATCAAAACTAATCCCCGGCGCCGAAAAAATGCTCATGGAAGTCACAGCCCGTGGCATCGACTGGCGCATCGCCTCCAATTCCTCGGATGAGGAAATGGCGGTAAAATTCGCCCGCACCGGCCTCACCACCCTCACCCAAGGCCGCGCCCATTCCGCCGCCAGCGTCATCGCCCTCGGTGGTCGCGCCAAACCCGCGCCAGACGTCTTCCTCGCCGCCGCCGCCTCAGCCAACACCCCCCCGAACCGCTGCATCGTACTGGAAGACAGTCCGCTGGGTGTCACCGCCGCCGTCGCCGCCGGCATGACCTGCTACGGTTTCGCCCCACACGGCAGCGGTGCCGCACTACTCGCCGCCGGGGCACACAAAATCTTCACCCGTCTCGACGAAATTCTCGGAGTGTTCGCATGACCGTCCAAGTCTTCTCGCACTACTTCCACTGGTTCCTGGCCCTCCACATCATCAGTTTCACCGCCTGGATGGCAGGCATGTTCTACCTGCCCCGCCTCTATGTATACCATTGCCAAACCACGCCCGGTACCGCCGAATCCGAGCGTTTCAAAATCATGGAGGTCAAACTTCTTCGCCTCATCACCAACCCCGCGATGATTGCCACCTACATCTTCGGCATCCTGCTCATCCTAACCCCCGGCGCGGTGGACTGGCACGCCGCCTGGTGGTGGGCCAAGCTCGTTTGCGTAGCCTTGATGACAATCTTCCACATCTTCCTATCCCGCTGGCGCCGCGATTTCCTCAACGACCGCAACACCCGCCCCGAAAAATTCTACCGCCTGGCCAATGAAATCCCGACGGTTTTGTTCATCATCATCGTGCTGGTGGTTGTTGCCTGAAGCCCATTGCCGGGCCGGACCAACTACCGTTAAATTCAACCCCAGACCGGGACTCTTGCCGGCGAGGGGAAGAAATTGAAAAAGATCAAGCGCCTATTGGTGGCCAACCGTTCCGAGATCGCCATCCGCGTATTCCGCGCGGCGGCCGAACTGGGCATCTCCACCATCGCCGTCTACCCCGAGCACGACAAACTCTCCCTCCACCGTTTCAAAGCGGACGAAGCCTATCTCATCGGCCGCGGCAAAGGCCCCATCGAGGCCTATCTCTCCATCGACGAGGTCATCCGCGTCGCCAAACTCGCAGGGGCCGATGCCATCCACCCAGGCTACGGCTTCCTCTCCGAAAACCCGGATTTCGCGGATGCCTGTGCTGCCGCCGGCATCATCTTCATTGGCCCCCTGCCGGAAACCATGCGCCAGCTCGGCAACAAGGTCGCCGCCCGCAACCTCGCCATTTCCGTCGGCGTCCCGGTCATGCCAGCCACCCCGCCGCTCCCATTTAACGACGAAGAGATCAAACGCCTGGCGTTAGAAATCGGCTACCCCGTAATGGTCAAAGCCAGCTGGGGCGGCGGCGGTCGCGGCATGCGCCCCATCGAGAGTGAAGACCTCCTCATAGACCTGGCCACCTCCGCCCGGCGTGAAGCCAAAGCCGCCTTCGGCAACGACGAGGTGTACCTGGAAAAACTCGTCCGCCGTGCCTTCCACGTCGAGGTCCAGCTGCTAGGTGATTCCCACGGCAACCTAGTCCATCTCTACGAGCGCGACTGTTCCATCCAGCGCCGCCACCAAAAAGTCATCGAACGCGCCCCCGCGCCCTATATGGACGATGCCACCCGCGAAGCCCTGTGCAACGCCGCCCTGGCCATCGGCAAAGCCACAAACTACTGCAACGCCGGCACCGTCGAATTCCTCATGGATCGCGACAGCGGAAAATTCTACTTCATCGAGGTCAACCCACGCGTCCAGGTCGAGCACACGGTCACCGAAGTCGTTACCGGCATCGACATCGTCAAAGCCCAAATCCACATCGCCGAAGGCGGCCATATCGGCGATTTCGCCGAAACCGGCGTGCCTGCGCAGGAAAACATTCGTCTCAACGGCCATGCCCTGCAATGCCGCATCACCACCGAAAATCCCGACAATAATTTCGTCCCTGATTACGGCCGAATCACCGCCTATCGTGGCGCGTATGGTTTCGGCATCCGCACCGATGGCGGCACCGCCTATTCCGGCGCGGTAGTAACCCGCTTCTACGACGCACTATTGGAAAAAGTAACGGCCTGGGCGCCAACCCCTGAAGAAGCCATCGCCCGCATGGACCGCGCCCTGCGCGAATACCGCATCCGCGGTGTGGCCACCAACCTCGCCTTCCTCGAAGCCTTGCTCGAACACCCCGATTTCCGCGCCGGCAACTACACCACCCGCTTCATCGACAACACGCCGGAACTCTTCACGGTTAAAAAACGCCAAGACCGCGCCACCAAATTGTTGCGCTACGTCGCGGATGTCACCGTTAACGGCCACCCCGAAGCCCGAGGCAAACGCGCCCCCTCAGCCCAAGGCCGCATTCCCCAAGCCCCCTGGTTCGGCGACGACCGCGCCGACGGCACCAAACAACTCCTCGACAAACTAGGCCCGAAACAATTCGCGCAATGGATGCTCGACCAAAAACGCGTGCTGGTCACCGACACCACCATGCGCGACGCGCATCAATCCCTGCTCGCCACCCGCATGCGCACCTTCGACATCATCAACGCCGCCAAACCAACCTCGGTCGGCCTGCCGCAACTCTTCTCACTCGAATGCTGGGGCGGTGCCACATTCGACGTCACCATGCGCTTCCTGCAGGAAGGCCCATGGGACCGCCTGACCTTGCTACGTGAACGCGCCCCCAACATCCTCCTGCAAATGCTCCTGCGCGGCGCCAACGGCGTCGGCTACACCAACTACCCCGACAACGTCGTAAAATTCTTCGTCCGCCAGGCAGCAGACGCCGGCATCGACCTGTTCCGTATTTTCGATTGCCTCAACTGGGTCGAAAACATGCGCGTCTCCATCGACGCCGTGGTCGAATCCGGCAAACTAGCCGAAGGCGCCCTCTGCTACACAGGCGACATCCTCAACCCAGACCGCGCCAAATACTCCCTGAACTATTACGTCGGCCTAGCCAAAGAACTTGAAGCCGCCGGCTGCCACATCCTCGCCATCAAAGACATGGCCGGCCTCCTAAAACCCGCCGCCGCCCACGTGTTGGTAAAAGCGCTTAAGGAAAGCGTCGGCCTACCCATCCACCTGCACACCCACGACACCTCTGGCATCTCGGCCGCCTCAGTCCTCGCCGCCATCAACGCCGGTGTCGATGCCATAGACGCCGCAATGGACCCCATGTCCGGCCTAACATCGCAACCCTGCCTCGGCTCGCTGGTCGAAGCCCTGCGCCACACCGAACGCGACACCGGCCTAAGCTCAGACGCCATCCGCCAGCTAAGCTTCTACTGGGAAGGCGTGCGCTCCCAATACGCCGCCTTCGAAAGCGACCTGCAATCCGGCGCATCCGAAGTCTACCTGCACGAAATGCCAGGCGGCCAGTTCACCAACCTGCGCGAACAAGCCCGCTCTTTGGGATTGGAAACCCGCTGGCACGAAGTCGCCCGCGCCTATCACGACGCCAACGACCTGTTCGGCGACATCGTGAAGGTCACCCCGTCCTCCAAAGTCGTAGGCGACATGGCGCTGATGATGGTGAGCCAAAACCTCACCCCCGCCATGGTCCTAGACCCCGCCCGCGAAATCTCCTTCCCGCAATCAGTCGTAGAGATGATGCACGGCGACCTCGGCCAACCCCCCGGCGGCTGGCCCGCCGAAATTCAAAAGAAGGTGCTCAAGGACAAAACCCCCATCACGGTACGCCCCGGTGCGCTGATGAAAGACGCCGACATCGAAACCATCCGCAAAGAGGCAGCAGCACGCTGCGGCATAGAGATGAACGACCGCATCCTGGCCTCATACCTGATGTACCCAGACGTCTTCACCAACTTCAACGCCGCAATGCGCACCTACGGCCCAGTCTCGGTCTTGCCCACGCCCGTATATTTCTACGGCATGGCCCCAGGCGACGAAATCGCCATCAAACTGCAAACCGGCAAAACCATGATCGTCAGCCTGCAAACCCTCTCAGCAACCGACGAAGACGGCAACGTCAACGCCTTCTTCGAACTCAACGGCCAACCCCGCGTCGTCACAATCCCCAACCGCACCGCCGTCTCCACCCGCGCCGCCCGCCGCAAAGCAGACGAAGCAGACCCAAAACACATCGGCGCCCCAATGCCCGGCAGCATCGCCGCAATACTCGTCCGCGAAGACCAAGCCGTAAAACAAGGCGAGCCACTCCTCAGCATCGAAGCCATGAAAATGGTAGCCCAAATCTCCGCCCCCAGAGACGGCATCGTAAAAACCATCCTAGTCCGCCCCGGCGAGCAAGTAGACGCGAAAGATCTATTAATAGAATTTACATAGAAATAATACCAGCTCACCGTAAGGCTGACTCTTTTTGGGCTTCCCAACGGGCCTGATTTACGATTCGATGCGTTGAATTCTCGATTCGCATTGAAGGAGGCTGGTTTTGGGAGCGAAGGTGGAGGTT
>JAMFRU010000126.1 GCA_026224875.1 Acidocella sp. | reverse complement strand
GGGCAAAATCTGCAAAATCAACGCAGCACTCCGCGCCACAAATCGATGCCGCCAGGGCAATCGTCAGTAATTCCAAAAGCTTATGTCGCCGTGCATTCCCCGTCCGAGGATCAGTGACATCATCAAAGCAAGACCCAAACCAACCCATTCAGCCTCTCCAAATTGAGAAGCCAAATCAGAATCAATGTGAAGCCGTGCCGCAAGAGCCAGGAAAAATCCTAATGCGATTCCCCTGGTTCAGGGATTGGCTGGTACGCAAAGCTGCAAAACTTCGTCTAACCGGCTGGGTCCGGAATGTAGGTGCGGATACTGTCGAAACGGTCCTGTCAGGTGAGGACGACGCCGTGGACGCTTGCGTTCAACTCAGCTGGCACGGCCCCTCCATGGCCAGCGTCAGCCATATCAAAATCACGGAAACCAAAATGCATGAGGAGAAGTTTTTCATGCGGCGCGGCTCCATCCCCTCGCCAGAATAGATCAACGCAGCCATCCTCAGCCTCGCATTTACAGCGCCACACAACTTGTTAATGCGGTTCTTACCGCCAAAGGAGAACAATCGGATGAGCACGAATCGTGAACTTACTGCCCGGCGCGAGGCTGCGGTCCCGCGTGGCGTTGCCAATGCCCATCCGATTTTTGCCGCCCACGCAGAAAACGCGACACTATGGGATGTCGAGGGAAAGAAATATATCGACTTCGCCGGCGGTATCGCCGTGCTGAACACCGGGCATCGCCATCCCAAAGTAATGGCGGCCGTTGCCGAGCAGCTCTCGCATTTCTCCCACACCTGCTTCCAGGTGGCCCCCTACGAGAACTACATCGCTCTGGCCGAACGGCTGAATGCGATGGCACCGATCGCGGGGCCGGCGAAGACCATTTTCTTCACCACTGGTGCGGAAGCGCTCGAAAACGCCGTAAAACTTGCCCGTGCGGCCACCGGCCGGTCCGGCATCATCACCTTCGCCGGCGGCTATCATGGCCGTACAATGCTGACCATGGCGATGACCGGCAAGGTCTTGCCGTATAAGAAGAAATTCGGCCCACTTCCGTCCGAAGTCTACCACTTGCCCTTCCCGCACCATAGTTTTGGCGTAACCGTGCAAGAGAGCCTGCGCTATTTGGACATGCTGTTCCGCGCAGATATCGAGCCCGCCCGCACCGCCGCCATCGTGCTCGAGCCCGTGCAGGGCGAGGGCGGTTTCCTACAGGCCCCCGAGGAACTGCTGCTCGGCTTACGGAAAATCTGTGACGACCACGGCATTCTCCTGATCATCGACGAGGTGCAGACCGGCTTCGCCCGTACCGGCAAAATGTTCGCCATCGAGCATTCGACGGTAAAACCTGACCTCATGACCATCGCCAAATCACTGGCCGGCGGTTTCCCGCTCTCGGGCGTCATTGGCCGCGCGGAAATCATGGACGCGGCCGAGCCCGGCGGTCTGGGCGGCACCTATGCCGGCTCGCCCATCGCCATTGCCGCTGCGCTGGCGGTGCTGGACGTGATCGAGGAGGAGAAACTCGTCGACCGCGCCAATCATCTGGGTGCCAAGATGAAGACCAGGCTCGAAGCCATCGCCCGCCGCAACGACGTCGTCCCAATCTCCGACATTCGCGGCCCAGGGGCGATGATCGCCTTCGATGTCGTCAAAACCCGCGGCACCTCCGAGCCCGATGCGGACACCACCAAACGGGTCCTGACCAAGGCTCGTGAGAATGGTCTGATCCTGCTGTCCTGCGGCGTGTACGGCAATGCCGTCCGCCTGCTGATGCCGCTGACAATTTCCGACGAGCAGCTCGATGAAGGGCTCGATATTCTGGAAACCGCGCTGACGGTTTAAAAGAACAGAAAGCTTAGCAGCACGTAAAGCGGGGTCATGACCAAAACCATGACCCCGGCATATTGGAAGAAGCCAGGCATCCTGACCCCCCGCCGCGCGGCAATCTCCCGGATCATCAAATTCGGTGCATTGCCCAGATAGGTCACCGGGCCAAAATACACCGAGCCGGCGGCGATGGCCGTCAACAATGGTGCCGCGCCGGATGCGAGCGAGGCAGCATGCCTACCAGCGGCGTTGAAAAAAATCAGGTAGGTCGGGGCGGCATCAAGCACCGCCGAGGCAATGCCGGACGCCCAGAACCAGGCCAGCGGATCCGGCGCCAGGCTAGCCTGTTGCAACAGGCCGAACACCGGCCCGATGGTGGTAAACACGCCGAAAAACAGGATGATGATCTCCCGCATCGCACCCCAGGCAAAGCGGTTCTGCGCCCGTATGGCACGCGGTGTGAAAACTTCCGACAGAACAATACAGGCGATTTCAAGCAACATAACGGAAAACTGCTCGCCCGGCATTGAGAGCGATAAAAACCTCACCGTGCCCGGGTGCCATACCCCCTCAACGGGAATCACGATCACCAGCAGGACCAGCAGCGCGATATTCAACCCGCCGCGCACCGAAAATTTCTGCGGAACCGGCCGCGGCTCGCGCCGGAAAAAATACACATCCAGCCCGTAGCAGAGCAGCAGCACCGGCACGGCCACCACGATAAGGGACAGCGCCAAATGGGTCATCGGCCAGAAAAACGGCACGCCGCGCAGAAAGCCTACCAGCAGCGGCGGGTCGCCAAGAGGTGACAGCGCGCCGCCGCAATTGCCCACCAAAATAATGAAGGCCAACACCAGGTGGCGTTTCTCCGCCCGGCTCGCATTTGCCGCCAGCAGTGGATGGATCAACAGCAGCGAAGCACCGATCGTGCCCATGATCGACGCCAGAAAGGTCCCAATAACGAGTAAGAGCAAATTCCCCGTCGGCCTGCCCCAGGGACCACCTTTAATGGCAATGCCGCCCCCCAACGCATATAATGCCAGCAGCAGCACAATAAACGGCAGGAACTCCGCGACCGTGATGTCGCACATTGCCAGCACCGCGGCCGCCAGCCCATGCACAAAAACCTGCCCTGCAAAGTCGAGCACAATCCACACGCCGATAACTGCCAGCATATGGCGATGCCAGAAACGCGGCAGCAAACCCGGCAAAATGGCGAACGACAGCAGCACACCGGCAAACGGCAGAGCCTGGAGCATTTCACTCACCGGCCATACCGCCGGCCCGCTCATGCAGACACGCCGCTCACAGCATTGAAATGCAGGATGAAATCCGCCCCAGCCGACACTAATGCCGCGGCCACGTCGCCTCCCAGCGCAGCATTCTGCTCGCGCCACGCCACGGCAATGGCATCTTTTGCTGTCTCATCGAATTCGACGGGGACTTCAACGGCGAGGCCCTGAAAATCCAGCGTACCGAAGCCTGCGACCGGCAGGCCAAGCACCGTGGAACACGCCGTGGCTTCCGTCTCTCCCGCCGCAACGCAATCAGGCCGCATGGCAAGGTTCAGGGCCAACAGGGGCTCGGCCCCATGCCCAAACCGCCCATGCGCCGTGCCGATCCGGCCCTCCATCAGCTGCCGCGCAATCTTCCAGAGGTAAAAAGATGGGATCGTCAAACCCTTGTCGCGCCGGAAGCCAAGAGTAACCTCATGAACCACCGGAACATTGCCGCCATGCGCGTTCAGGATGACGATCTTGCACAACCCATGCCGCAGCAGCCCCTCCAGCACATCCGTCAACACGCGTCGAAACGTCTCGGGCGACAAAGCCAGCCCGCCAGGGCTTGAGCCAAAATAATCCGCCACACCGAAAGGCAGGCTCGGCGCCACAAAGGTTGGAACCCCTCGCTCCGTGGCCCGCCTGGCAATATTTTCGGCCACCATATCCGCAAGCAGATAATCGCCCATCGGCTGATGCGGACCGTGATCCTCATGGCTGCCCAAAGGCAGCAGAATAACCGGGGATGACTGCGCGGCCACGGCAAACGCCGCTGCCGTCATATCCCCCAGCCGGACGTGCTGGGTTGAAGCGCTCATGGAGCGGACTGTGCCGCGTTACCAAGCATTCGCAAAGCCTCAACCAGCCTTCCGCCGCCCCTTACCGTACCTCGTCCGGCGTCCGCAGGGACAAAGACAACGCATGCAGGCCAGAATTCAGCTCCCCCGCCAGCGCCTCATGCACCGCCCGCGAGCGGGCCAGCCGCGACTGCCCCGCAAGACATCCGGCAACCATCGTCACATGATAATGCGTCTCACCCGCCGGCAAGCCCTGCCGCCCGGCATGGTTTGCATGCTTCGAACTCTCATCGACAATCTCCAAGCTCTCGGGCCTGAAAATCTCACTGAGAGTTTGCTGGATGCGGTCCCGTCTCGTCGTCATTTTCGATCCTCATATGCATACAAACCTTGCCCGCATCGTATCCCAATAACGCGTAAATAACGCACGCTGGATGTTGCTTATTCAGGGCAAGCGCGCACATTAAGGCCATGATCTCGACCAGCCGCAAGCCCCGCGCCTTTGCGCCTGACCCAGCAGCGCCTGGGTTGCGGTGTGAGACGCCTGATTGCGCTTTGCCCGGTGAGTACCGGGCTCCCAAATCACGTACCAGCCTGCGGGAGTTCCATTGGTTCTGCCTGGAGCATGTCCGGGCCTATAACGCCGCCTGGGACTATTACCGCGGCATGGCGCCGGAGGAAATCGAGGTTGAAATACGGGCCGACTCCTCCTGGCAGCGCCCAAGCTGGCCCTTGGGGCAGCAGGGCAAACACGCCCGGCTCGATGAAGCTGCCGAGGCCGAGCTGCATGCTTTCGCGTTCGGCACCCGGCCGAAAGCCCCGCCCAAGCAAGACGTGCCGGCCGATCTACGAGAAGCTTTAACGATTTTTGGCCTCGCCTGGCCGGTTACATTCGTGGATGTGAAGGCCAAGTATAAGGAGCTGGCCAAGCGGCATCACCCGGATGCGAATAACGGCAGCAAACAATCGGAAGAGACGCTGAAAATCGTCAATCTAGCTTACGCCACCCTTCGCGCCAAATTAGCCACCGCCACCGCCGCCGCCCCTTAGCCCGCCTCCGCCGCTTAGCCGATTGAGAAATGCGGGGAAGAATGGCAAACCAGATACGAGCCGTTAAGTAGTAGGATCAGTTGAATGAATAGTGCTGCCGCGATTGCCGAGCCCCTCACCCTGCCCACCTCGGCCATCAACCTGCCCGACAAGACCGTGAAGGCCCGCGAGGTATTTGGCATTGATTCGGACCTCGTCGTACAGGCCTTCTCCACCCGCACCGAGCATGTGCCGGAAATCGACTCCGCTTATCAGTTCGATAAGGAGACCACCCTCGCCATCCTCGCGGGTTTCAGCTTCAACCGCCGGGTGATGATCCAGGGCTATCACGGCACGGGCAAATCCACCCATATCGAGCAGGTCGCAGCCCGCCTCAACTGGCCCTGCATCCGCGTCAATCTCGATAGCCATATCAGCCGTATAGATCTGATCGGCAAGGACGCTATCGTGCTGAAGGAAGGCAAGCAGGTCACCGAATTCCGCGAGGGCATTCTCCCCTGGGCCTTGCAGCACCCCTGCGCTTTGGTGTTCGACGAATATGATGCCGGCCGCCCAGATGTGATGTTCGTGATCCAGCGTGTGCTGGAGGTCGAGGGCAAATTGACCCTGCTCGACCAGAACCGGGTCATCCGCCCGCACCCCTCCTTCCGCCTGTTCGCCACGGCCAATACCGTTGGCCTGGGCGACACCACCGGGCTCTATCACGGCACGCAGCAGATCAATCAGGGCCAGATGGACCGCTGGAATATCGTGGCCACCCTAAATTACCTGCCGCATGCGCAGGAGGTGGCGATCGTCCTGGCCAAACTCGGCCTGGCCAGTAACGATCCCGTCTGGAAGAAACGCACCGAGAGCATGGTGGCTTTGGCCGACCTCACCCGTGCCGGCTTCATCGCAGGCGATATCTCCACCGTCATGTCCCCGCGCACGGTCATTACCTGGGCCGAGAATACCCTCATCTTCGGTGATGTCGGTTTCTCCTTCCGGCTTACCTTCCTGAACAAATGCGACGAAGCCGAGCGCAATACGGTGGCTGAATACTACCAGCGCTGCTTCAACGAAGAGATCCCAACCGGCCTGCGCAAGCCTGCCTGAGCGCCATGAGCGATAACAACGACCAGGGCAAAGCCGAGGATTTCAAACGCGCAACGGCGAATACGTTGCGCGCCATGGCGGGTGTGCCCGACACGCAGATCGTCTATCAGCCCGGCCCCGCCACGCTGGCCGGTAAGCGCGTCCGCCTGCCCTCGCCATCGCGTGCCTTGCCGGCAAGCGAAACGGCCAAACTCCGCGGCGCTTCGGATGCCATGGCACTACGTCTGCGCTACCACGACGACACCTTGCATAGCTCGCGGCAACCTGGCTCCAGGGAGGCGCGGGATGCCTACGATGCTTTGGAGCGCACGCGGATAGAAATCATCGGCGCCGAGCATATGACCGGGGTCACGGCCAATCTGCGCGGGCGGCTGAATGAGGAATGCGAGGGCAACGGGCTCGACCGCATGACCACGCGCGACCAATTGCCCCTCGGCACCGCCCTCTCCCTGCTGGCGCGCGACCGCATGGACCCAGGAGCTATTCCCGACTCGGCCCAGCATATTCTGAACATGTGGCGGAATACGCTGGGCCCGGATGCCGAAGCGGCACTCGATGAGCTCGCCAATACCCGCAACGACCAGTCCCACTATATAAAAGCCGCCCGCAAGCTGCTCGCCGCGGTCGACCTGGCCGAAGGCGAAAGCGAGCCCTCGGAGAACGACGATTCCGAGGAAAATGACGACAGCAGCGAGGAAACCTCGCAGCAGGATAATTCGCAGGACGGCGAGGGCCAAAGCGAGGCCCAGGAAAACCCAATGCTGGCCACCGCACCGGAGATGACGGAAGGCGCCTCGCCGGAAGACTACGAGCAGGACGAATCCGATTCCGATGACATGGCCGCCGATGCGGGCGATGCCCCCGCCGGCCCGCAGCCGCGCCGCAACACTTTGCCCAGCGACGATCACACTGCCTATAGGGCTTTTACCCGTTCCTTTGACGAAGAGATCGACGCGGAAGACCTTTGTGACCCCGACGAGCTGACCCGCCTGCGCCAGCAGCTCGACCAGCAGTTGCAGCATCTCCATGCCGTGGTCGCCAAACTCGCCAACAGGCTGCAACGCCGGCTCCTGGCACAGCAGACGCGCGCCTGGGAGTTCGACCTGGAAGAAGGCATGTTGGACTCCTCCCGGCTGTCACGCATCATCGTCGATCCGCTGCTGGCCCTCACCTACAAGCGCGAGCGCGACACCGATTTCCGCGACACCGTGGTCACCCTCCTTATCGACAACTCCGGCTCCATGCGCGGCCGGCCAATCACCGTTGCCGCCATGTGCGGCGATATTCTGGCGCGCACGCTGGAACGCTGCGCCGTGAAGGTGGAAGTGCTCGGCTTCACCACACGGGCCTGGAAGGGCGGCCAGAGCCGCGAGCAATGGATTGCCGCCGGCAAACCGGCAACGCCGGGCAGACTCAACGATCTGCGCCACATCATCTACAAAAAAGCCGATGCCCCCTGGCGCCGTGCCCGCAAAAACCTCGGGCTGATGCTGCGCGAAGGGCTGCTCAAGGAGAACATCGACGGCGAAGCCTTGCTCTGGGCCTATCGCCGGCTGCTGGCCCGGCCCGAGCACCGGCGCATCCTCATGGTCATCAGCGATGGCGCCCCGGTGGACGACTCCACCCTATCGGTGAATGCCGGCAACTATCTTGAGCGGCATTTGCGCGACGTGATCCGCGACATTGAGAGCCGCAACGCCGTGGAGCTGATCGCCATCGGCATCGGCCATGACGTGACCCGCTACTACCGCCGCGCGGTAACGATCGTGGATGCCGAGGAGCTTGGCGGCACGATGATGCGCAAACTAACCGAGCTATTCGACGAAGACGAAGCGCAAATCTGGTCCACCATGGCCAGCCGGCAAAGCGCGTTTATCGTCTAATCACCCGCCGCTGACGGGCAGTCCGCAGCAAGGCGCAAAACAGACAGTGGTGGCGGTAGGACCGGCCTGTGCAAAAGTACACCCAAGCGCTGTGCGACGAATTTCGAATGCATAAACTGGCAAGGCTTGGCCAGATGATCCTCGCTATTGAAGAAGTCCGCACGGGGATACTGGCTCATATTGGGCAGCACCGTGAATGCGCCCCCATGTGCCGTATAGATGCCGGCAATGGCTGAGATAACGCCGCTGGGGATGGTGGCCGAGGCATAATCGACCGGCATTCCACCAATGATTGTCACCCCTTTGCCCGATTCGCGCGCGACGAACCTCGCAATCAACAATGCACCGTAACCCGTGCCGATGGCGCGTGCCGATGGCGCGATACGGGGCAACTGCGCCAGGAGTGCCACGTTTCGCTCGGACAGCTCATTGTCAATCCTGTCCCCCTGCTCGTCATATTCAACACTTAGAAGCCTAGCCGGCTGAATTACCCCTCGTGCCGCCAAAGGCATCTCCACCAGAGCTTCCGTCAAATCCGCCAAGGTGCAGCAAAACCCTGCCCCCAGCACGCGTTGCAATGGCAGTTGCGCCAATATGCCCGTGTCATGCCTGAGCAGAAATGCGCCATCAACGGCCGCCTGATAAGAACGCGCACTGGCTGTGTATTGCTGCAGCTCCATCGGCATATACAAAACGTCACCGGGGCGCAGCAGCGGCTCGTACCGGGCAAATAAATCATCGAGCCCAATGCCGACCGCAATTCCCGCATTTTCACACGGCATATCCAACATCGCGCTCAAAACCACGCAGGAGTGAGAATATGGCCCGTTCGACCCCGCCAGTATAACCAGTTTAGGTGACGGCAAAACCGCCAGCCTGGCCGTCTTCTGCAGCAGCTCCAGCCGCAGCACGCCAAGCGAGAGCGGCCGGTCCACCAGAGCGGAAAACACCATCAAATATATCAGCAGGGACAGGCCGCATAATCCGAGCAAGCGTCCCATCGTCAGAACTGGAAATACAGGAAGGGAATGGCAGCGGGCGCAAAAAACAACGCCTGTACGCTCAGCGCGAAGCTGGCAACCAGCGCCACATTTCGGCGCCGCTCACTCATACCATGCAGCTGTGGCAAGCCCAGAACGATGAACCATCCCACGGCGAGGAACAAAACCGACTGCGGCAGGCTCATTGTCCTGGCATCGCCAAGATACGGAAGTACCGGTACTTCATGCCCGATTCCGGCCAGAAACGGCACCAGCCGCAATAATATTTCAGGCACGGCAACACCGTTGAAGCCAAAAAGCCCCCGATAGAAATCCATCGCCGGCGCGAACCCCGCGGCACGGAAGGGTACCCATGCCATAAGCACGCAAAACAGCGTCAGCGCCCAGCCCAAAACGGCGGGCAGGCGCAGTTTCAGCCGTTTACTCCAGCCATGGATGACGAGATAAATACCATGCAGCCCTCCCCACAAAATAAAGCGCCAGGCCGCGCCATGCCAAAGCCCTCCCAAAAGCATCGTAATCATCAGGTTAAGAATGCGCCGTGTTTCGCCATGCCGGTTCCCGCCCAGCGGAATATACAAATACTCTCGCAAAAACCCGCTCAGCGTAATGTTCCAGCACCGCCAAAACTCACTGATATTGCATGCTTTATACGGGCTATTGAAATTAACCGGAAAATTGATCCCGAACATTCTGGCAAGGCCAATCGCCATGTCGGAATAGCCCGAAAAATCAAAATAAATTTGCAGCGCATAGGCTAGCAACGCCACCCAGGCCTCGATCAAGCTTATCGGGTCCAGCCGTGCCGCCGCCACGAATCCAGGGTCCGCAAACCGCGCCAACCCATCCGCCATGACCAGTTTTTTAGCGAGCCCCAGCAAAAAAATTTCCGCACCCCTGGCCAGACGCCCCTGCCACCCCGCAAAGGGCTGCAACACGGCCAATTGCGGCAAAATATGCTTCGGCCGAACAATCGGCCCGGCGATGAGATGCGGGAAAAAGCTGATAAAACAGGCGTAGTCGAGAAATGGCGCCGGCTGGATGTCCCCCGCGCCGATATCAACCAGATACATAATCTGCTGGAAGGTAAAAAAACTTATGCCCAAAGGCAGGCAGATCCCACCAAATGGTGCGCTAGCCCCGGCAAGTGCCGCCAAAAACCCCGCATATTTGAAGAATCCGAGCAGGCCGAGGTTAAACGTCACGCCCCCGCGCAACCACAATCTCCTGTGGCTTGACCTTGCAATCGCTCCGCCGAGATAAAAATTCGCGCCGATGGAAAACAGCAGCAGCAACAGCAGCGTCGGCTTCCACCACGCATAGAAAAACAGGCTGGATAGCAGCAGCCATCCCAATGCCGCCCGGCGCCCCAGCCGCGAGAACGCAAAGAAGCCGGCCAAAACCACCGGCAGGAACACCAGAATGAACAGCCTGCTATTGAATAACACGCAAGATAGACCCGCCTAGGTTGTGTTATACTTAGCGATATATTAACGGACGGCCCGGGGCAATTGGACCTGCGCCGCAGCAATGCTATAGCGCCGCGCCACCCTAACGGTTCCCATGAACGAGACGCCTCAACTGCATCCAGCCCTGCTCCCCTCCGGCCTACGCGACGTGCTGCCCCCGGAGGCTGAGCTCGAAGCCCGTTCCGTTGCGGCAATCATGGATTGCTTCGCAGCGCACGGCTATGAGCGGGTGGATCCACCGCTTCTCGAGTTCGAGGACAGCCTGTTTTCCGGCGGCGGCGCTGCCACGGCAGACCAAGCTTTCCGCCTCATGGACCCGGAAAGCCAGCGCATGATGGCCCTGCGCGCGGACACCACCCCGCAAATCGCCCGGCTGGCAACGACACGCCTGGCGGACAGCCCCCGGCCATTGCGCTTAGCCTACGCCGGCCAATGCCTGCGGGTACGGGGCTCGCATTTGCAGCCCGAGCGCCAGATCGCCCAGGCCGGCATCGAGCTGATCGGCAACGACACGGCTGAAGCTGATGCAGAGATCATTCTGACAGCGGTGGAGGCACTCGCCGCAATCGGCCTGTCAAACCTCAGCGTCGATCTGACCATCCCCCGGCTCGTGCCGGAATTGCTCGAGGGCGTGGCGCTCGAGCAAAAAAACAAGCTCGCCCATGCGCTGGACCGCAAAGATGCCGCCGCGGTTGCCGAGCTTGGCGACGCGCCGCTGCTGCTGCAGTTGCTGCATGCGACCGGCCCAGCCGAACGCGGCGTGCCTGCCCTGCTAGCCATCGCATTATCCGGCGAGGCCAAAGCCCAGGTCCTGCGGCTGGCCGCTACCGTCGCCGCCATCCGCCGCGTCAAACCGCATCTGCCGTTAACCGTCGATCCCGTGGAATTCCGTGGTTACCAATATCATACCGGCGTGTGCATGACGCTGTTTGCACCAGGCCGGCAGGCCGAGCTCGGCCGCGGCGGGCGTTATATCTGCGGCGAGTCGGAGCCGGCGACGGGCATCACCCTTTACCCCGATACCATCACCCGCCTGGCACCGCCCCCGGCATTACGCCAGCGTCTCTATCTGCCGCATGGCACACCCGCCGGCACGGCCGCTTCCTGCCGGGCCCAAGGCTTCGCCACAATCGCCGGGCTTGCCCCGCTTGCCGAGCCCAACGTAGAGGCTCTGCACCTGGGTTGCAGCCATATTTTTCTAGATGGGACCATCACCCCGCTTGGTTAAGGATTTGCTATGACGAATGTAACGATTATCGGCGCTCAATGGGGTGACGAGGGCAAAGGCAAGGTTGTCGACTGGCTGGCCAGCCGCGCCGACATCGTGGTGCGCTTCCAGGGCGGGCATAACGCCGGGCACACCTTGGTTGTCGGCAACCAGACGTACAAACTCTCGCTGCTGCCCTCCGGCCTGGTGCGCGGCAAGCTCGGCATCATCGGCAATGGCGTGGTGATTGACCCTGTCGCGCTGCTGGCCGAGATCGAGCGTGTCATCAGCCAGGGCCTGCCGGTCTCACCGGAAACCTTGCGCATCGCCGATAGCGCGACCCTGATCCTGCCGCTGCACGCAGCCCTCGACAGCGCCCGCGAGACAGCGCGCGGCGATCGCAAAATCGGCACAACCGGGCGCGGCATCGGCCCCGCTTATGAGGACAAAGTGGCCCGCCGCGCGATCCGCGTCTGCGATCTGGCCGAGCCTGAAACGCTCTCCGCCAAGCTCGACGAGTTGCTGCTCCACCACAACACGCTACTGGCCGGGCTGGGCGCGCCGACCTTCGAAAAAGCAGCCTTGCTCGAGAGCCTGCTGCAACTGGCCCCGAAGCTGCTGCCCTACGCCGAACCCGTATGGGAACGTCTAGCCGCAGCACGTCAGGCCGGTAAGCGCATCCTGTTCGAGGGCGCACAGGCCGTGATGCTCGATGTCGACCATGGCACCTACCCGTTTGTGACCTCCTCCAACACCGTGGCCGGCACCGCCGCCAGCGGCAGCGGCGTGGGGCCGGATGCGGTGGGCCGCGTGCTCGGCATCGCCAAAGCCTATTGCACCCGCGTCGGCTCCGGACCTTTCCCGACCGAATTGCACGATGCAACCGGTCAACTGCTCGGCGAGCGTGGCCATGAATTCGGCACGGTAACCGGGCGCAAGCGCCGCTGCGGATGGTTCGATGCCGCCATGGTACGCCAGGCGGTCAAGGTCGGCGGCATCAACGGGCTCGCTCTAACCAAGCTCGACGTGCTGGACGGCTTTGCCGAGCTCAAAGTCTGCACCGGCTACGACATTAACGGCCAGACCTACCGGCACCTTCCAGCCGGCATGGCCGCCCAGGCCGCCGCTACCCCCATTTACGAAACGCTGGAAGGCTGGAGCGATTCAACCCGCGGCGCCCGCAGCTGGGCGCAGCTACCCGCCGCCGCCATCAAATATGTCAAACGCATCGAGGAGCTCGTCGAAGCACCCGTGACCCTGCTCTCCACCAGCCCCGAGCGCGATGACACGATCCTGGTGCAGGACCCCTTTGCCAGCTAGCCGGTCACAACTTCAATGAGCAGCTCCGCTTCGCAATCGCTCCTCACCCTGCTCGATAAAGGGGTGGTGCTGCTGTCGCGTCTGGGACTCAGCGAGAATTTCATCCGCTTCGGCATCGTCGGTGTGCTCGGCTTTTGCTGGGACACCGGCACTGTCTACGCGCTCCGCCCTTTCACCAATCTCTACGTTGCGGGAACTTGCGGCTTTCTGATCGCCGCAACCGCCAATTGGGTGATCAACCGCCTTTGGACATACCGCCACCAGCAGCACGCTGCCCCGCACGTGCAATGGGCCAGATTCATGACGGCCAATGCCATCGGCTTCGTTTTCAACCGCGGCGTTTTCTTCACTTTGGTCTCAAAATACTTCAGCAACGCCACAAAAACCGATACTTTCCATACACAACCAGTGCTTGCAATCGCCGCTGGTTCGATTGCCGGGCTTTGCTTTAATTATTTTCTTTCCAAGAGGTTCGTCTTTAGTTAATACAACCATAAGTGACTTAACGATAGTTAACGCAACTTATTGGTGTATACCATGGTCGAGTTCCAAGCGCCTCCCAGCGCGGCTGGCGGCTGGTTCTCTTTGCCACGCGCGAGCAGCGGAAAACACAAGTTACCACCCAATGGATGCCTCCATTGCGGGGTAGACTTCCTGGTAATCTTCGCTCTCCCCATGCTGGGGAGCCTGCTCTGTCAAAGCACGGAAAGCCTGACAAAAAACCTATGCTTCTGGTCCCTTGTGGCGCTGTTCAGCGTCCTGCTAACCGCATCGCACGGGGGCTATTATAATCGGCTCAGGGAGCAGACCAAAGCGCAATACGGGCTGGCGGCAAATTGCTTCCTGGCCACAAGCCTCGGCATGCTCACTTTATCGGTCATCCTGGGGCACCCGAACATATTAACGCGCCATTGGGTTGCATTCGATCTCTTCGCCACCCCGCTTCTGCTCATCGCCGCCCGCACCTTACTGGCACCCAAATTCACCGATACTTCCCCAAATGCCACCGGGCCGCTCGTGATATGCTACGATTCATGCCCACGGGACCTGGGTCGGGCACTCACCGGAAAAAACATGCCAGAGGTTGAAGGGGTCCTGTATCTCACCCAGCCGCGGGAAGCAGGTGCTGGGCACGATTGGCCCGCTCTACCGGACCTACCATCATTACGTGTAAAACTGCGGAGCAGCCGCATCCGGGATGTAATTTTCATCTATCACCCGGCCCTGGATAGTGACCGGGCCAATATGAACCACGCTCTATGGGAGGAGGTTTTAGCCCATTCGGCCCGCATATGGCTCGCCTTCGATGTGGCAGCCAATCTTCCGGAAGTTCTGCGCGAAAAATCCGGCGGATGCAGGCTCGTTCCCATCGTCACCGATGAACTTTTGAATTCGAACAATCTCATCAAGCGCATTTTCGATGTGGCGGCGGCAAGCATGCTGCTGACGCTTGCCTCCCCGCTGCTGGCCGTATTCACGCTCGCCATCCACGCCGGCAGCCCCGGGCCGGTTGTTTTCCGGCAGTTGCGCACGGGCGCGCATGGCCGTCAGTTCGAATTACTGAAATTGCGGACCATGACGCATGATCCTGACCGATTATTCTCCCAGGCATGCCGCAACGACCCGCGCATTACCGCCATTGGCCGCCTGCTGCGGCGCAGCTCTCTCGATGAGCTGCCGCAACTCATCAATGTCATCCGCGGCGATATGTCGCTGGTGGGCCCACGCCCGCACGCGCCTGAAACAAAGGTTGAAGGCATGAGCTTCGAGAACGCCCTCAAGCTCTACCAGATCCGGCATCGGGTGAAACCAGGCATGACCGGCCTCGCGCAAATTCGCGGCCTGCGCGGCGCCACGCCCTTACTGAAAAATCTGGAGCAGAGGCTGGCCAGTGACCTTGAATATATCCAATCCTGGTCAATCTGGCTCGATCTTTCAATTCTGATGCAGACGCTGCCCGCCGTACTGATGCCAACCAATGCCTGGTAATGATGCCGCACCACCACTGCGGAGAACGGCCGGCGCCCTGCCCCCGCTCGATGGGTACGAAGCCGACATCATCATCCTGTCCCTCAACCGGCAGGACGATACGATCGCCGCAATCAAATCCGCGCTCGACCAGCGCGGCGGCATATTTCACGTCACGGTGCTGGATCAGGGCTCTGCCGCAGCCATGATACGGCAGCTGCGCCGGCAATTCTCGCATCTCTCCAATTTCGCCTTGTATGAGGCCGGCACAAATCTCGGCGTGCCCGGCGGCAGAGCCGCAGCGGCAGCCCACGGCCACGGTCAGATCATCGTCGCACTCGACAACGATGCCGTCTTCGAGAGTCCCTGGGTCGTGGCCAAAGCCTTACGCCTGTTCCGGCAATCCCCCGATCTGGCGGCGATCGGCTTCAACATTCTGGCTGCGGACGGCATACAGCCGGACATGACCAGCTGGGGCTACCCCAGAGCCATGCTATCCCGTTTCAAAGAAAATTTCGACACAACAACATTCGTCGGCGCCGGCCATGCCATCCGGCGTTCGGCGTGGACAGCCCTTGGCGGCTATGACTCCAGCCTGTTCTTTACCTGGGAAGAATACGATTTTTGCCTGAAAGCCATCGCCTCGAACTGGCGCATTACCTACGCGGGGTCTTTGAAGGTAATCCACAAAGTATCGCCCGAGGCACGAATGTCCTGGAGCAGCCAGCGCATGCTCTATTTCGTTCGCAACCGGCTGATCATTAGCCGCAAATGGGGCTCTTCCTGGCTAGCGCTGACACCTCGCATTCTCGGATATTTGCTCAAGGCGGCCCGCTCCGGTTGTCTTCATTCCGCCTGGGCCGGCGTTAAATCCGCCTACGAAACCGCAGCGCCACCACGCCATCGCATGCCAAAAGCGATGCGCCTCTATATCAGGCGCAATGAGACGAATTTGCGCGGCTCATGGTTTGACCGGCTGCGGCTGGAACTGTTCGGCAACACCACCCGCTGACTCACAGGGCCAGCGGATGATGCCCCTGCACCAGTTTCTCCAATCTTTCCGCCAGCACATGCGTATAAATTTCCGTCGTACTGATGTCGGAATGCCCCAGCAGCTTTTGCAGGCTGCGCAAATCCGCGCCATGCGCCAGGAGATGCGACGCAAATGAATGCCGCAGGACATGCGGCGACAGCCGCGCCGGATCGATCCCCGCCCGCATCGCCACCTGTTTCAGCAGCAAGGCAAACCCCTGCCGCGTCATCGCCTGGCGAACGTCACGCCCAGGGAAAAGATACCGCGCCGGACGCTTGCTCTTCGCCACCGCCGCGCGCAGCTGGGCCGCCGCTGCCTTGGCGGTATCGGAGAGAGGGATCATCCGTTCCTTCCCGCCTTTGCCCTTTACCAGCAGCACCGCCGCATCGGTCGACAAAGCCTGCGCCGGCAAGGCCAGCAATTCGGACACGCGAAGCCCCGTGGAGTAAAGAATTTCGAGCCCTGCCACCACTTTAAGCGCCGGCAGCCCGGCCATATCCCGCGCCGCCTGGAGCAAATCTCCCACTTCCGATTCGCTCAGGTACTTCGGCAGGGATTTCGGCAGGCGCGGCATCGCCAACTCCGCCACTGGATTATCAGCCCGCCGTCCCTCCCGCAGCAGGAACAGATAGAATTGCCGCAAGGCCGAAAGCCGCCTGGCCTGGGTTCGGGCAGACATCCCCGCATCCTTGAGGCTTGCCATATAGGCCGCGAGCAAGGGCGTATCGGCCGCCAGCAGCGTGCGGCGCCCGCCCAGAAACGCCTCACAATCCTCCAAATCGGCCCGGTAGGCGGCGTAGGTATTCCCCGCTGCCCCCCGCTCCGCCACCAGCATTTCCAGAAATGCTTCCGCCTGGCTATCTATCGTCATGCCCTCAATGTGATATTCGGTTCGGACGATGCTTATCAACAGCGAAATTTCCACCCCCCCATGAAAGCAGCTGAACGCAGCATCGTTCTGGTCGGGCTCATGGGCGCCGGCAAAACGGCCATCGGCAAGCGGCTGGCCGCCCAGCTGGGGCTGCCGTTCTACGATGCGGATCATGAAATCGAACGCGCCGCCGGCATGACGATCGCCGAGATTTTTCGCACCCATGACGAGGCATATTTCCGCGCCGGCGAAAAACGCGTGATCCAGCGCCTCCTCGCCAATGGGCGCATCGTTTTAGCCCCGGGCGGCGGCGCGTTCATGGACCCGGAAACACGCCAGACCATTCGCGAACGGGCAATTTCCGTCTGGCTGCGCTGCCCATTGCCGATCCTGCTCCAGCGCGTGCAAGGCCGCACCCATCGCCCCTTGCTGAATACCGGCAACCCGGCCGAGACTCTGGCCGGGCTTTCCGCGGCGCGCAGCCCCATATATGCCCAGGCCGACATCATCGTCGACGGTTCAGAGGACCCACCCCACGTGACCACCACCAACGTTATCAACGCTCTGCAAGATTACCAGGCACCGCGCCGGGTAGAGGTCGTACTCTCGCAAAGCAGCTACGGCGTGCTGATCGCCCCTAATTTGCTGAAACGCGCGGGCGCATTGCTGGCACCGGTTCTGCCGCAACCGCGCTGCGTCATCATCACGGATAACACCGTCGCCGGCCTGCATCTCGCCACGCTACAGAACAGCCTGACGGAAACCGGCATTGCCCATAGCGTGCTTACCGTGCCCCCTGGTGAGAGTTCCAAGACCCTGCAAACCTGGCAGAATCTTGTCGAAGCTCTGCTGGAACAAAGAGTGGACCGCTACACCACCGTCATCGCGCTTGGCGGCGGCGTCATCGGCGATCTGGCCGGCTTCACCGCCGCGGCCACATTGCGCGGCCTGCCGTTTGTGCAAATCCCCACCACAGTGCTGTCTCAGGTCGATTCCAGCGTCGGCGGCAAAACCGGCGTCAACGCCGCACGCGGCAAAAACCTGGTGGGCGCCTTCCACCAGCCTCTGATGGTCATTGCCGATACCGCTTCCCTATCCACCCTGCCACCGCGCGAGCGGCGCAATGGCTACGCCGAAATCGTCAAATCCGCCTTGATCGGCGACGCCCCCTTCTATGAATGGTGTGAAACCCACGCCGTTGCCATGCTCAATGGCGATGACGTGCTGCTCGCCGAAGCCATCGCCCAGGCCGTGCGCTTCAAAGCCTCGGTGGTTGCCGGGGACGAACGTGAAACCAAGCCCAGCGGCGGCCGCGCTTTGCTCAATTTGGGGCATACTTTCGCCCATGCGCTGGAAGCCGAAACCGGCTACGGCAGCGCGTTGCTGCATGGCGAAGCCGTGGCCACCGGCCTGGTGCTGGCCACGCATCTCTCAGCACAGCTGGGCTTCTGCCCGCAGGAAGATGTCGGCCGCGTTGCAGCACATATCGAACAAACCGGCCTGCCGCATCGCATTGCCGCTTTGCCGGCCGAAAGGCTGTTGGCCCATATGAAGCAGGATAAAAAAATGCGCGGCGGCAAACTAACCTTCGTGCTCACCAAAGGCATCGGCCAGGCCTTCACCTTCAACGAAGTCCCTGAGGACGCCGTGCGCGCCACTCTGCTCGCCAACGGCGCCGTTTAGAGGCTGTTTCAGAAGTCGCTCTGGTGAGTCGTATAGCGGCGATTTTTGAGCACCGGAGCGGAGCGTACCCTTGTACGTGAGCACCCCCACTTTCGCGAGGGCAGGCTTACGCAG
>JAMFRU010000125.1 GCA_026224875.1 Acidocella sp. | reverse complement strand
TCAGCGACATCATCAAAGCAAGACCCAAACCAACCCATTCAGCCTCTCCAAATTGAGAAGCCAAATCAGAATCAATGTGAAGCCGTGCCGCAAGAGCCAGGAAAAATCCTAATGCGATTCCCCTGGGCCGTGGCGGCGTTAATCAGAGGACCAAATAGCTCAGCCCGATCCGTGCGGCGATATAGACGGCGGCGATCAGCCCGGCCAGCAGCAAAGGCGGCAAGCCGGCTTGCCGGCGGCCCTCATCATCGAGCCAGTCATTGATATCACCGCGCTGGCGTGTGCGCTCCCTTCCCTGGCGGGCAGGTGCCATGGCCAGTCTGGCGCTCCGGTCACGCAGAAAGCGGGTAACGGTATTTGTGAAAATCATCATCGGCATGTCATGCTCCTGCTGGTTTGGCCTGCTGGTTTGGCCTGCTGGTTTGGCCTGCTGGTTTGGCCTGCTGGTTTGGCCTGCTGGTTTGGCCTGCTGGTTTGGCCCGCTGGTTTGGGTTCATGCAGCGTGTATAGACCGGCCGGTTTAATTAATAAAATTGATTTTTATGTCAAAAACTATCGTCAAATACGATCAGATGTCCCGTCCCATGATAACAGCAGGCGCAAAAAAGCCGCGGCCAATGGACGCGGCTACAGTAAATCCCAGCTCGTAAACCTCAGGTGCGGGCGATCACGCAGAGCACGGCGATGATCAGCGCCAGCAATATTGGCGGCATGATCCCGGCCTTCTCGACCTTGGCATCAGGCGCACGGTGCATTTCGTCCAGGTGGCGTTCTTCCCATTCCATATCGCTTTGCGCGCTGAAATGGCGTCCGCTACGGTCTTGAAGAAACCTCATAAACAACTCGCGCATGGTCATAATCCAGAATTTTAAACGCCCGTGCTTATAGTTTATAGTCTGCGTTTACAGTCAGAGGGGCTTTTTACCGCGATTCGGAACAAAATTACAATAAATTCTGCAGCCTGACCGCAAATATCTACGCGGCGTAACATTTTTGCCCCACCCTAGCTCAAAACGAACCTGGCGCGGCACAGAATATCCTGGGCTAGAGCAGTCTCAATATCCAGCCTGCCGCCGGCTGCGGCCAGTACGAGCAAGCGCTTGAAATAGGGCGCTTGGCCGGTCGCACGGGCACGAAACGCCGCAGCCAGTGCGGCCGCCGCCGGGCTGCGCGCCACACAACAGGCGCAGCCCGGCAAATGGCCGGGCAAAGCTGGAACAAACCGCTGCACATACCCCACGGCAGGCGCATCAAGCCCCTCCTCCAGCAGCACCATGTCATCCGGTTCTGGCTGTTGTCCGAATATCACAGGAATACGTGTATCTTGTTCCATGAACTGGACATGGGGGCGGACCGGTGTATCTGACAAGTCATGTCACGTCCTCATCTGCTCGATGCCCTCACCAAAAACGTTCTGCTCTGCGATGGAGGTATGGGCTCGCGTGTCCAGGCCCTGATTCTGGACACGGAGAAGGATTTCTGGGGCAGGGAAAACTGCACCGAGGTGCTCAATCTTTCGCGCCCGGACCTCGTGCGCGAAATCCATCGCGGCTATTACGCCGCCGGCGCCGACATGGTGCAGACCAACAGTTTCGGTGGCTCCCCGATCACTTTGGGCGAGTTCGAGCTGCAGGATAAACATTTCGAGATCAACAAGATAGCGGGCGAGCTGGCACGCGAGGCGGCGGATAGTTTTGCCGATGGCCGGCATCGCTGGGTGATCGGCTCCATCGGGCCGGGCACTAAGCTCCCCAGCCTGGGCAACATCGCCTACGACCCGCTGGAATTCGCTCTCTACCAGCAATGCCAGGGCCTCATCGCCGGCGGGGTAGACGCACTGCTCATCGAAACCTGCCAGGATACGTTGCAAATAAAGGCCGCGGTCAACGGCGCCAAGCGCGCGCGGGCCGAGGCCAACAGCAACATCCCCATCTTCGTCCAGGTCACGGTCGAGACCACCGGCACGCTGCTGGTCGGGCCGGACATCGCCGCCGCTGCCACGGTCATTCACGCGCTGGATGTGCCGCTGATGGGGCTGAACTGCGCCACCGGCCCGCAGGAGATGGCCGAGCACGTCCGCTTCCTGTCGCAAAACTGGCCCGGCATCATCTCCGTGCAGCCCAATGCCGGCCTGCCCGAGCTTGTGGACGGCAAAACCCATTACCCGCTCGGTGCCGAAGAGATGGCCGGCTGGGTCGAGCGCTTTGTCGTCGAGGATGGGGTGAACCTCATTGGCGGCTGCTGCGGCACGTCCATTCCGCACATCACCGCCCTCGATGCCATGCTGAAGAAGCTCGGCAATCCCCGCCCCACGCCGGTTGCGCGCAAGTTCCACTGGATACCCTCGGTCGCCAGCCTGTACGGCGCGACGCCCTTGCGGCAGGAAAACTCGTATTTCTCCATAGGCGAGCGCTGCAACGCCAATGGCTCCAAAAAATGGCGTTTGCTGCAGGAGACCCATGACTGGGACGGCTGTGTGGCCATGGGCCGGGAACAAGTTGCCGAAGCCTCCAACGCGCTCGATATCTGCACCGCTTTCGTCGGTCGCGACGAGACATTCGAGATGAACGAGGTAATCACCCGCTTCACCTCCTCGGTGAACGCGCCGCTGGTCATCGATTCCACGGAAACCCCGGTCATCGAGGCAGCGCTCAAACTCCATGGCGGCAAGCCGATCATCAACTCGATCAATTTCGAGGATGGCGAACACCACGCGCATGAGCGGCTGAAACTCGCCAAAAAATTCGGCGCCGGCGTCATTGCCCTCACCATCGATGAAGTCGGCATGGCCAAGGAGCCGGCCGACAAATTGCGCATCGCCACCCGCCTGGTCGAGTTTGCCTGTAACCAATACGGCCTGGCGCATTCAGACCTGCTGATCGACCCGCTGACCTTCACCATCGCCACCGGCAATGAGGACGACCGCAAGCTCGGCCTGTGGACGCTGGAAGGGATTAAAATGATCCGGGAGGCATTCCCGGACATCCAGATCATCCTCGGCCTGTCCAACATCTCCTTCGGTCTCAACGCCGCCGCCCGCGCCGTGCTCAACTCGGTCTTCCTCGACCTTGCCGTAAAAGCGGGCATGACCGGTGCCATCGTGCATGTGTCCAAAATCCGCCCGCTGCATCTCATCGCGCCCGAGGAGGTTAAAGTCTGCGAAGACCTGATCTTCGACCGCCGCGAGGAAGATTACGACCCGCTGCAGAAACTGCTGGAAATTTTCGCGGATCGTAAACTCGCCGACACCACCAAGAAAAAACGTGCCGAAACCGTCGAGGGGCGTTTGAAGGACCGCATCGTCGATGGCGACCGCAAGGGCCTGGCGGACGAGCTGGACGACGCGCTGAAAACCCATAAGCCGTTGGATATCATCAATAACATCCTGCTGGATGGCATGAAAATCGTTGGCGAACTCTTCGGTTCAGGCAAGATGCAGCTCCCCTTCGTGCTGCAATCGGCCGAGACGATGAAAGCCTCGGTGGCACATCTGGAACCGCTGATGGAGCGCGTCGCCGGCGAGGAAAAAGGCATCATCGTGCTCGCCACGGTGAAGGGCGATGTCCACGACATCGGCAAGAACCTGGTCGATATCATCCTCACCAACAACGGCTACAAGGTTATCAACCTCGGCATAAAAGTGCCGCTGGCGGATATGGTGACGGCCGCCAAGGAGCACCGCGCGCATGCCATCGGCATGTCCGGCCTGCTCGTTAAATCCACCGTGGTAATGCGCGAAAACCTCGAGGAAATGTCCCGCCAGGGGCTCGATATCCCGGTCATGCTGGGCGGTGCGGCCCTCACCCGCAACTATGTCGAGGACGCCTGCGTTGCCGCCTACGCCTCGGGCCGTGTGGCCTATGCGCGTGATGCGTTCGACGGTTTGCATCTCATGGATAAAATTTCCGGTAACGCGTTTGACGACTATCTGGCCGTCCTCCAGTCCAAGCGTGCCGGCAAGGCGCGTAACACCAAGCGCGTGCTTGGCCAAGCCGATGCCAAGGCGTTCGCGCCGGTCGATGTGCTGGAAGTGCAAAAGCGCCGCCGCCGCCTTAATACGAATGAGGCCCCCATCACCCCTCCTTTTTGGGGCAGCAGAATACTGGAAGCCCCGGCAAAGGCCGTGGTGCCGTTCATCAACGAACGTTCGCTCTTCCAGTTCCAATGGGGTTTCCGCAAACAGGGCAAAACCCTGGAGGAATTCCTCGCCTGGGCCCGCCAGGAACTGCGCCCGGTGATGAAGCGCATGCTCGACATCTGCGAGGCGGATAATATCCTGAAACCCCAGGCCGCCTACGGCTATTGGAAAGCCGCCGGCCAGGGCAATGATCTGATCCTCTTCGCCGAGGACGGCACCACCGAAGTTGCCCGCTTCGCTTTGCCGCGCCAGCCCAAGCAGGACGGCGAATGCATCGCCGATTTCTTTCCAGATGTGGAAGACGGCCGCGGCGTGATCGGCCTGCAGGCAGTAACCATGGGCCAGCGTGCCTCGGAAGTTGCGCGTGACTGGTTCGAGGCCAACCGCTACCAGGATTACCTTTATCTGCATGGCGTTTCAGTGGAAATGGCCGAAGCCCTTGCGGAATACACGCATAAACGCATCCGCGCCGAGCTGGGCTTTGCGTTGCAGGACGATCGCGACATGGATAAACTGCTGCAGCAATCCTATCGCGGCTCGCGCTATTCATTTGGCTATCCGGCCTGCCCCAGCCTCGAAGATCAGGCGCAATTGCTGCAACTGCTCGGTGCCGAGCGCATCGGCATTTCTCTATCCGATGAATTCCAACTGCATCCAGAACAGTCCACCAGTGCGATTGTGGTGCTCAACAGCCACGCCAAGTATTTTTCCGTCTGAATCCCGAATCGGGTTTATGCAACTGCTTGAATTTGCCGCGCTGCGCTGCATCATTATCCAATGAAGCTATGGCTCTTCCAAGTAAGCTCATGGCTGCCATGTGCAAATCGCTCATTCCCGTTCCGAAACCAGGGTTTCCGCGCTTTTCTGATTTAATGAGGATCACGAAAGGTTGTGCTGCAACGAATCCGTAATTCTGCCAGTTGTTTTTTTGATTTTGGTCATGGTACCAGAACAGTCTTTGGTTTTTACGCAGTTTTGTAACAATAGGGACGGCAGGAAATGGACACGGAGGTCAGACAAGGACGGACTGATCGGGAAGGGGAGCGCCAGCCGGGTTTTCTCATCCGGCGGCTGCACCAGATACACTCCGCATTATTTGCCGAGGAGTCCGCTGGGCTCGACATCACCCCGCCGCAATACGGCGTGCTCTCCGTTATCGCTTTGCAGCCGGGGCTGGACCAATCAGCCATCGCCGAGGAAATCGGTGTGGACCGCGCCACGCTGGCCAGCGTCGTCGCCCGGCTGGAGGCAGCGGGCTTCGTGCGCCGCACCATCAGCAAAACCGACCGGCGCCAGAAACTCCTGAGCCTGACCCCGCGCGGCCGCACCATCCTCACCCGCATGCAGGAGCCCGTGCAGCGCGCCCAGGAGCGCATCCTGGAGCCGTTGCCGCCCAAGGACCGCGAACTGTTCCTGAAGCTCCTGAACAGGCTCGTGGATGGCGGCAACGACCATGGCCGCGCAAAGTTAAGGCTTAAGTAATAAGCAGTACCTTTTTGTGAACAAAAAGGTACCCAAAAAAACTTTGCCCTTGGGGCATGGGCTGTGGCATGGCCACAGCCCATGCCCCAAGGGCAAAGTTTTTTGTGCGGCTCGCGTCCCGATGACGAAGCGGCGAAGCGCGTAGTCTGAATCGGGACGCTATCATTGGTTCAAAAAAGCGCTGCTTTTACTTAGGGCACGGGCTTGGCGGGATGGTCAGGCGGTCCAGTTTGCCGGTCATCACGAAATCGCCGAAATCCAGCACCAGGTTGGCTGCCACGCCATTTTCGAAATAGCGCATCGAGGTGCGGAAGTTCGGCGTCTCATCGTCGCTCTTGCGGGCGAAGAACGCGATATCGACATCTGTGCTGGGGATGCTGTTCAGCGCCGGCCATTGGGTCTTTCCCGCTTCATAATGCTTCAGCACGGCAACGTAGGTCGCCTGCGCGCCATTGCTGTCGGTACCGTCGAACAGTAGCGGGGCGATGAACCCCTGGGCATTGTCGCCCGCCGCCAGCAGCGCCTCGGTATGCTGCATGGGGAATAGCGTGCCGGCGGGCAGTGAATATTGTGTATTGGCCGGGGTGGTATAGCTTACCACCCCGCTGCTGTCGGGCTTATGGGTGGCGCTGCCTGCATCGTCTATCTGCACCGGACCGTCGTTATCGCTCTCGGTGGTGGTAAAATTCAGGGTTTTGCCGTCCTTGGTTTCCCAGGTCATGTAATCGCTCACCGTCTTGCTCAGCGAGCCATCCACATTGCGGATGATCAGCGTCATATGCTGCGTCGTCGCCCAGCCGGTACAGCCATCCACCACGTCGAAACTCATCTGTCCGGTGGCGCCGGTAATGTCATGGGTGCGCAGTTTGGTGAGGGTAAAGTTATACAGCGCATGCTGCCCGGTGAGCGCCGAAGCGGCAGCGGCAGCGGCAGCGGCGGGCAGGGGGGTAAGCAAAGCGAGCAGAAGCAGGGCAGTTTTCATGAGGGCATAATGGCGCGTCCACCGGCGCCGTCAAACACGCCGCCGTCAAACCTCACCGCCCCCGTCGCCCCTTGCCACCCTTTTTAACCTGCGCCGGATCATATCCCCCGCCGCCTGGCCCCAACGGCACCGGCCCTTTGGGCTTGAAAGAGCGCGGTACGGGCGGTGGCGGTGTCAGCCCCAAAGCCAACGCTTCGAGCCGTTTGATCTCATCGCGCAGCCGCCCCGCCTCCTCGAACTCCAGATTGGCCGCGGCCGCCCGCATGCGCGTCTCCAATATCCCCATCACGGTGGCCAGATCCTTGCCGACGAACTCATCCGCATCGGAGCCCTTCACCGGCGCCACGGTCACATAATCCTGTTCGAACACCGAATGGATGATCTCGCCGATGTTTTTGCGCACCGATTGCGGCGTAATCCCGTTGGCCACATTCCAGGCGGTCTGCTTGGTCCGCCGGCGCGCCGTCTCATCCAACGCCTGCACCAGGCTGCGGGTCATGGTATCGGCGTATAATATCACCCGCCCATCCACATTCCGCGCCGCACGGCCAATGGTTTGCACCAGCGAGGTCACCGAGCGCAGGAAACCTTCTTTGTCGGCGTCCAGAATGGCGACCAGCATGCATTCGGGAATGTCCAGCCCTTCGCGCAGCAGGTTGATCCCCACCAGCACGTCATAAGCCCCTAGCCGCAGATCGCGGATAATCTCGATCCGCTCCAGCGTATCCACATCCGAGTGCAGATACCGCACTTTCAGCCCCTGCTCGCCGAGATATTCGGTGAGGTCCTCGGCCATGCGCTTGGTCAGCGTCGTCACCAGCGTGCGGTAGCCGGCCAGCGCGGTCGCCTTGACCTCGCCGAGCAGGTCGTCGACCTGAGATTTGGCGGGCCTAATCTCGATCGGCGGATCGATCAGGCCGGTCGGGCGGATGACCTGCTCGGCGAAGACGCCGCCGGACTGTTCCATCTCCCAGTTGCCGGGGGTGGCCGAGACCGAGATGGTGTTGGGGCGCATAGCGTCCCATTCCTCGAAGCGCAGCGGCCGGTTGTCCATGCAGGAGGGCAGGCGGAAGCCGTATTCGGCCAGCGTCGCCTTGCGCTTGAAGTCGCCCCGGTACATGCCGCCGATCTGGCTGACGGAGACGTGACTTTCATCAATGAACAGCAGGGCGTTGTCGGGAATGTATTCGAACAGCGTCGGCGGCGGCTCGCCGGGATTGCGGCCGGTGAGATAGCGGGAATAGTTCTCGATGCCGGCGCAGGAGCCGGTCGCCTCGATCATCTCGATGTCGT
>JAMFRU010000124.1 GCA_026224875.1 Acidocella sp. | reverse complement strand
CGCCCCCCCCCCGGTTGGGCGCGGCCTGGCTTCCGCTGCTTACATTTTTCGGTTACAACGCCGGCCCCCGCAAAAGCGGCCGCCAGAGGGGCTTTTGAAACAGTCTTTTAGAACGCCCGCTCTTCGCCGAAGGTCACGCGGTGTAGCAGGCGCGCACCCGTAAAATCGGCCACGGCGCGGTGCTGGGTTGCGCGGTTATCCCAAATCGCCACGGTATTCTGCTCCCATCGCAGCCGCGCCTGCACTTCCGGCTTCTCGAACTGGCTAAACAGCAAGGTCAGCAGAAAATCGCTTTCTTTCCGCGCCAAGCCCTTGATCTTGGTGGTGAAATCAGGGTTGACGTAGAGGATTTTGCGGCCGGTGACGGGGTGGATGCGCACCACGGGATGAAGCACTGGCTGGTTGGCGGCCCGCGCCTGGGCATAGATCGCAGCGCCATTCGGCTGCGCCAGGAAAGCATCCGGCCAGCCGCTGGGCTCAAAGCTGTGTACCGCCTCCAGCGTCTCCACATAGGCCTGCAGCGCCGGGCTCAGCAGCTCATAGGCGCGGGTGCCGCTCGCCCATAAAGTGTCGCCGCCGCTGGCGGGAATGGTACGCCCATACAATATCGTGCCGGTAGGCGGATTGGCGGACCAAGTGATATCCGTGTGCCACTGGTCAGCTACATTTTGGTAGCCGCCACCCCCGGTCTCGATCTTCTCGATGGAAGTATGCCCCTCAACCTTCGGGAAAAAGGCTTTGGCCTTATCCGGGTCGCCGAAAATCCGCGCGGCGGCCAGTTGCTGCTCAGGCGTCAGCGATTGCGCGCGAAAGAACAGCACCTGGAATTCAACCAAAGCGCGGCGCAACTCGGCGCGCAGGTTTTCATCCTGCGCATCGGCGAGATCCACGCCATGCACCGTGGCGCCGATGAGCGGGTTGAAGGGTTCGATGGTAAAATTCTTATAACTTGTCAGTTTCGCATCAACATGTGACATCGCGATGTCTCCTTATATCTCGGGTAACGGTATCTCGGGTTACGCCAGCCGCACGCCGGTGAATTTGGCCGAACCCATGAAGCCGATGCGGGCCGAGCCGGATATTTCGTCACCATCGAGTATGGCGGCAAACGCCACCGTTACCTTCATCGGCTTCTGGATCGGAAACTCCCAGCTGGCTTCATCGCCCTCCACCTTGCCGTTCAGAATTTCATGCGAGCCCTCGCCATTATTGACGGTGCCGGTCAGCACATTACCCTGCACATCCGCCGCCAGATTGAATTTCTGCACGCCCAGCGGGGCATTTACCTCAATCGCCCAATTGCCTTTGAATGACATGTAATTCTCCTATGGTTAGCGCCTTTGCTTAGCGCAGATCGAACACGGCGCGCTGAATACGGCCGGTGAAGGTAAAGGGGGCCGCATAGGCGGGTGCCACGGGTGTCAATAAATCCGCGCCGATGTTGAAGGTCTCATGCGCGGAAAAGCGCATCGGCACGGTATTCGGCACAGATATGCGCCCAACTTCGGCATCGCCGATGAAGAGGATCGCCGTGGCCGCGGTACCGGGTGCGAATTCCTCGGGCGTAAAATCGACCGCCACTTCGACAGCGCCGGCGGGAAGCTCCAAATCCGAAACAATCGTGCTGTGGATCACGCCATAGAAATTATAATGGAAGTTCAGCCGCCGGTCTTTGATGTAGAGGCTGACACCGCCCATATTGCCACCCATCGCATAGAGCACGCCCTCGGCACCGGAATCAGGCAACACAATACTGAGCGTGGCCCGGTGCGAGCGGGCCTTGATATCCGGCGCATTGGCCTCCGGCACCCGCTGGATCGGGCCGTGGAACACCTGGGTGCGCGGCTTGGCGCGGTCGGCCATCAGCTCGATGAAGCGCGAGGCAACCGCCCCCAGCGGCAGCACGTTGTTGCGCCCGGCCTCGACCCACCAAAGGTCTTTCAGCGCCTGCAGTCTCTTGGGGTATTTCTGCGCCAGATCATCCGCCTGCGAATAATCCTTGTCGATGTTGTAAAGCTCCCAGATATCGTCTTCAGGGTTCCAGGGATTACGGAAATTCTGCGCGATCTCCCAGGGCAGTCTTCCGGTAAAACCGCTGGCCATCCAGCCCTCGCGGTACATGCCGCGGAAGCCGAGCATTTCGAAATATTGCTGGTGGCGTTTACCTTCCGCCTTCGCATCATCGAAACTGTACACCAGGCTTACGCCGTCCACCGCCGTCTGGTCGAAACCGTTGACGATATGCGGTGTGGTCAGCCCGGCCAGCTCCAAAATCGTGGGATATATATCGATCACGTGATGAAACTGCGCGCGGATTTCGCCGCGCTGGCTGATACGCTTGGGCCAGGAAATGGCCAGCGGCGTACGTGTGCCACCAAAATGCGAGGCGACCTGCTTGACCCATTGCAGCGGCGCATTACCGGCCCAGGCCCAGCCGACCGGATAATGGTTGTGCATCTCCGGGCCGCCCAAAGCTTCCGGGCCGCCGAGCGCCAAAATCGCCATGGTCTGCTGCTCAAAAGTCGTGGGCACGCCGTTGAAGGTTAGCATCTCGTTATAGGTGCCGTCCGGCCCGCCTTCGGCGCTCGCACCATTATCGCTCCAGACCCAGAGCACCAGAGTGTCATCGGCCAGGCCCAGCTCCTCGATGCTGGCAAGCACGCGGCCAACCTCATGGTCCGCATGCGCGACGAAGCCGGCATAGACCTCCATCATGCGGCTGTAGAGCGATTTCTGCTCCGGCGAGAGCGTGTCCCAGGCGGCGATGGATTCGGGGCGCGCCGTGAGCTTGGTATTAGGCGGAATAACACCGCTGGCGAGCTGACGCGCAAACACCTCCTCGCGGTATGCATCCCAACCCTGGTCGAATTTACCTTTGTATTTCTCAACCCACTCCTTCGGCGCGTGGTGCGGTGCATGCACGCTGCCAGGGGCGACATAGGCAAAAAACGGCTTATCCGGATTGAGCGATTTGGCGCGTTTAATCCAGTCGATCGCATGGTCGGCGAGATCGGTGGTGAGATGGTAATCCGGGTCCGAGGGCGTCTCGATGAGCGAATTATTTTCGATCAGATGCGGATGATACTGGCTGGTCTCGCCGCCGATAAAACCATAAAAATAATTGAAGCCCATGGCATTCGGCCAATGGTCGAAGGGGCCCTGTGGCCCGGCTTCCGGATCAGGCGTGTTGTGCCATTTGCCGAAAATTGCGGTATCATAACCATTCAGCCGCAGCACCTCGGCAACGCTGGCCGCCGATTTCGGCCACCACGCATCATAACCCGGATAACCGGCGGAAATATCGGAGACCACGCCGAAGCCGACCGAATGATGGTTGCGTCCGGAGAGCAAGGCAGCGCGCGTGGGCGAGCACAGGCCGGTATTATGAAAGCGGTTATAGAACAGGCCATTGCCGCCGATGCGGTCGAATGTCGGTGTGTCGATCCCGCCGCCGAAAGAGGTCGGGTTGGAAAAACCGGCATCATCGAGCATGACCAGAAGGATGTTTGGCGCACCCGCCGGAGCACCTGGCTGTTGCTGGCGGTGGAGTGTCGATTCCGCCACGGTGGCGCCGGCAATGCCGGCGAAATTCTCGCGGGGTAAAGGCAAAGCGGAGCCCCGATTTGCGGTGGGTTTAGTCATCGGAGAGCACCATTTCCATTATATTAATTTAAATCTATAGAATTACTATTATATCTGCTAGCCAAGCGTTTGAATGGTGTCAAACGCACTAATAACGAGTGAAATAAAGGAAGAAAATCCTCCACATGGACGGTGTAAGGGGGGTGTTCTGTCGATTTTTGTGTGCTGCGAAGCAATCTCATTGAGATTACTGGCGGATTTCCACCACTTGCGCCACGCTTACCCGCGCGCTGCCTCGGGCATGAAATGACTGGTCCGGCGCCATGTATCGCGAGCATATAAACAGGCCGCCCCATCTGGATTTTCAGCGATTCCTTCTGCAACAGACTTCATCACAAGTTCTTCCAGTCCGCGGGTATCTCCAGGGGCCGTGTCAAATCTGCCCCCATTATCCGGGTTGTGCCGCATCGGCCTGCGGAAACGCGGAACAGCCCACAGAATAATATTGTGATTTACCGCCGCCATCTCTCGTCGTCCTTATCGCTAACACTGCTTGCACTGCTGCAACTGGCCAAAATCAGGTTCCATCTTCAACGGACGATCACCTTTCGCTCAGTTGGGGTATTTGTATCGATACACCTTTATCTCTATAAAGTCCATCGACAAATATCCTGAGGCTATGCAATAGGCTCATGAAGGGATGGACTGCAGGAGTGGAGAAGATTTATCAGCCATCGCAACACGCGCCCGCTCTTCCCCGGGGGCTTGGAATAAGCATGGCCAGACAGCTGGCGCCACGGGCTATCCTTGTGGCACATTTTACCATCAGCGGCGCGGTACCCAGCCCCGGCCTGCCTGTGGCCGGGAGCTGAAAATCCATCCCAAGGCACAAAGCTTTCAAAGGAAAAATTGATGATCGATCTGTATTTCTGGCCAACACCGAACGGCAAAAAGGTAACGATTTTCCTGGAAGAGGCGGGTACCCCGTATAATTTAATCCCGCTCGACATCGGCCGTGGCGACCAGTTCTCGCCGTCCTACCTCAAAATCAACCCCAACCACCGCATGCCGGCCATCTTAGATCACAACCCCGCTGGCGGCGGCGCTCCGCTCAGCGTGTTCGAGTCCGGCGCCATCCTGCTCTACCTCGCCGAAAAGGCGCAGAAATTCTGGCCGCAGCAGCTGCACCAAAAATACGAAACCCTGCAATGGGTCATCTGGCAGATGGCAAATCAGGGCCCAAAATCCGGCGAGGCCGGGCATTTCCGGCGGTTGGGGGACAGCAAGGGCGACCAATCCTACGCCGTGCGCCGCTTTACCGATGAGGTGAACCGCATTTTCGGTGTGCTCAACAACCAGCTCGCCCACCAGCCCTATCTGGCGGGCGACGCCTTCAGCATCGCCGATATGGCGAGTTACCCCTGGGCCACGGCCTGGCAGGGCCAGGGGCAGGACATCGAAGAGTTCAAATATGTGAAGCGCTGGCTGGAGCTTCTGGCCGCGCGCCCGGGCGTGCAGCGCGGCATGGCGGTGGGGCAGGAACTGCCGTCCGACCCCTCCAAACTATCGCCGGAAGAGCTGGAGCGGCGCGGCAAGATCCTCTTCAATCAGCGCGCCCGCCCGGTGGCGTAAGGCCAACATCGGCCGCCGCCCGCCCCTGCAAACGCTCCCGCGGTATTTGCAGGCGGGGGCGGTGCCGCCCGCCTGCCTCGCTTTTAATCCGCGGGATAAGAGGATAGTCATGCCCACCAGATATTAAGGTCCAACATGCCAGCGCCTTCCCACCATCTCAAAAACACAAAGTGCTGGGCGCCCCGTGGACCCTAAAACCCGCCTCGCGATCACCGCCTGCCTGATTGTGGCGACACTGATGCAGGCGCTGGACACCACCATCGCCAACGTGGCGCTGCCCTATATGCAGGGCAGCGTGTCGGCGAGCCAAGACGAGATCGCCTGGGTCCTCACCTCCTATATCGTCGCTTCCGCGATCATGACGCCGCCGACCGGCTTTCTCGCCACCCGCTTTGGCATCAAGCGGGTCATGCTGGTCTGCATCGTAGGCTTCACCGTGTCTTCCATACTCTGCGGTGCCGCGCATTCCTTGCCGCAAATCGTCCTTTTCCGCTGCATGCAGGGTGCATTTGGCGCGCCCATGAACCCGCTCACGCAAACCGTGCTGTTCAACATCAACCCGCCCGAGCGGCAGGGCCGCGCCATGTCCATGTTCGGCATCGCCGTTATGGCGGCACCGGTACTCGGGCCGGTGCTGGGCGGCTGGCTCACCTCCGACTATTCCTGGCGCGCCGTGTTCTACATCAACGTGCCGCTCGGGGTGCTGGCGTTCATCGGCACGCTCGTGTTTCTGCCGGAAACCAAGGTGGATTCCGGCTTCAAGCTGGACTGGCTGGGTTTCGGCACGCTCAGTCTGGCCATCGGCGCGCTGCAATTGCTGCTGGACCGCGGCTCGGAGAAGGACTGGTTCTCCTCCGGCGAAATCATCACCGAGAGCGTCATCGCCGGCCTCGCGCTCTATCTGTTTGTCGTGCACATCTTCACCGCGCGGCGGCCTTTCATCCGGCCGGCGCTTTTCGCGGACCGCAATTTCAACGCCGGCACGCTCTTCATCATCAGCGTAGGCATCACCTCTTACGCCGCCCTGTCCCTGCAACCGCCCTACCTGCAGGGGCTCATGAACGAGCCCATCGTAACGGCAGGGCTGGTCATGGGCCCGCGGGGGTTCGGCACCATCTTCTCCATGCTGCTCGTCGGCCGCCTCATCGGCCATGTGGACACGCGCATCATCCTCTTTGTCGGGCTGGCCGTCTCGGCCTGGGCATTCTACGCCATGAGCCGCTGGAATCTGGACATTTCGAACACGACCATCATGTTCGTGGGCTTCGTCCAGGGCGTCGGCCAGGGTGCGATTACCGTGCCCCTCACCACCCTCGCTCTGTCCACTTTGGCGCCGGAGCACCGCGCCGAGGGCGCCGGCGTGTTCAATCTCGCCCGCAGCATGGGCTCAGCCGTGGGGGTTTCCGTCGTCAACGCCTTGCTCACGTATAATGTGCAGGTCAATCACGCCGACCTCAGCACGGGTGTAACGGCCTTTAACCGGCTGCTGTCCTCGCCCCATGTCGCGGCGTTCTGGAGTCCGTTAACGGCTGACGGGCGCGCCGCGCTCGATAGCGTCATCAACCAGCAGGCACAGGTCATCGCCTATAACAACGACTACAAATTCCTCATGTTCGCAACTTTAGCCACGCTGCCGCTGCTGTTTTTCGTGAAGAAACCGGAGCGGACGAACGCAACCGCCACGATGCCCGCCGAGTAGTCCTACATCAAAAATGGTCGTAGGCCGCTTCCACCACCTCATTATGTGGCTGGAACAGCCGCCCGCCCTCGGCGAACAGCACAACCCCCAGCGCGGCCAGGCCCAGGACAACAAAGCCCAGCACGAGCGGAAAATCGGTACCATTGAAACTCTGCCCGACTAGAAACCCCAGCAAGGCAGCGCCCACGGTGGAGACGAACCCCTGGACCGAGGCAGCGGACCCCGCCACATGCCCTAAAGGTTCCATCGCGATGGCGCCGAAATTTCCCATCATCAAGCCCAGGCACAGCATCATGCCACTCTGCAGTATCGAGAATGTCCAGATCGTGTCCTGGCCGCTCATCGCGATGACGAGATGCACCCCCGCGATGGCAATGAACGCCAGCAACGCGCCGTGCGAGAGCTTGCGCATGCCGATTTTGTCCACAAGCCGGGCGTTCAGTAGTGATGATATTGCAATAAACGTAGCGATCAACGCGAAAATAATGGGGAAAATCCGGCCGGCATGAAACACATCGGTGAATAACTGCTGAGCGGAATTGATGAACCCCAGCATGGCGCCGAAAATCATGGTCGAGGCCAAGGTATAGGCCATCGAGATCCGGGTGCTGAGGATAAAGCCGAATGTCTGGGTAACCGTGTGAAACGCGATCGGCTTGCGGTCCTCCGCATGCAGGGTCTCGGGCAGCCGCAGCCAGACCCAGAGCAGCACGAAAAAGCCGAACCCGCCCAGCGCCAGGAATATGCCCTGCCAGGGGGCGAACAGCAGAATCAACTGCCCCGCGGAGGGCGCGAACACCGGCACACCGATGAATACGATAAGGGCCAGCGACATCACCCGCGCCATCAAACGCCCGGAATAACAATCTCTTACCACGGAAACCGAGACCACCCTGGTGCTGGCAGCGGCGACCCCTTGCAGCACCCGCCCGGCCAATAAAGCCCCGAACGAATGCGATGCCGCAATCGCCAAAGTGAAAATGATATAGCCGGCGAGCCCCCAGAGCAGCACGGGTTTGCGGCCGAACCGGTCGGTCAGCGTGCCATAAATAATCTGGGTTCCGCCGAAGCCGAGCATGTAAGCGGTGATAATCCATTGCCGCTCATTGGCATCGGTCACCCCCAAAGCGTTGCCGATCTGGCTCAATGCCGGCAGCATCGAGTCGATGGCGATCGCATTCACCGCCATCAACGCCGCCACCAGCCCGACAAATTCCTTGAAACCCATGCCCGGGTGCGGCGTATTCGAAGTCATGCCGGTACCTTTAGTGTCGGCATGTACCCGGGTGCAACACATGGATGCTCATGATGCCCATGGGGGGTTCTATATCCGCCCCCGTGATGTCAGCAGCTGGGCGCCGACCACACTGGGTGCGCAAAAATGGCTGCACCCTATGCGCTTGCACCCCCCCCCAGAAAATTGACAAAAACCAAAAACTGACAGAAGCCGGAGAGACTAAAGCCACGCGACTCCGGCACCTCCGGCCGGACCAAAACTAAAAACAGTGCCAAAAATACTGCCAGGGGAGGCCAGGTATTTCCAGCGACATGAGGCCGGCTGCCACCAAAGACATCCCGCTTGAGGCCCTGCGCGGCATTGCCGCCATTGTTGTCATGCTCGACCATTCTATTGTTGCGTTTCTGCCGAAATACTACGGCCACGGCCCCATCCCCGTGGGTGGCCCCCAGAGTCCGCAGGGCAGTCTCAGCTACGTCTTTATCAATGGCATGGGTCAATGCCGCCGCTGAGTTTGTGCTTCGCCCGTGCGGCTATCGCGCCCCGCTCTAGTCTTTTTCAGCCCCGCTTTGTAAGGTCCGCGCATGAAGAATTGGTTCACCGTGCTGATACCCACCAAGGACAGCGCCGCCTGGATCGGTACGCTGATCAGCCATTATCAGGCTCGCGGCGTAACCCCCACGCTGCTGCTCGATGACCGAACCCGGGACTCCACCCGCGCCATAGCGGAAGCAGCCGGCGCACCCATCGTCGATATCCACGGTTTCACCCATACCGAGGCCATCGTCGGCATCGCCAAAGACGTCGTGAAAACCCCCTGGGCGCTGTTCATCCATGACGATGAAGTGCCCTCCGACAAACTATTCACGCGCCTGGCCGGGCCGCCACCACCCGATGCCGTGCAAACGGTGGCGATCCCGCGCCGTTGGGCCTGGTACGAGCCTGGAAAGCCGTTGCTGTATGGCCTGTCCGAACAATGGCAGGACCGCACCGACCAGCCAGGCAAGGATCACGCCTGGCGGCTCTTCCGTCCGGACCAGGTCGTCTACACCTCCATCATGCATTGCGAGGGGTATTTTATCGACAGCTGGTCGCGCGTGCCGCTGGATAATTATTTCGTGCATTTTGAATGGGTGCTGCGCAGCCGCGCGCAACGCCAGCATAAATTATGGCGCTATGACGAGCACCGCTGGGGCTACGGCCGGTTTTTCCAGAAAATCTATGTGCCGGAGAGCCAGCCGCCCGGGGTAATCGAGTACCTGCCGTTTGAAACGAACGCCTACGACGAGCTGGTCCGGGTGTATTACGCAGCGCGCGCCAAGCAGGACCCGGCTATACCGCGGCGCAGCCTGCGCACACAGATGAACCGTTTGAAGGCAAATATCCGCGCTAAAATCACGCCGCCGGATTTTCAGGCCGAGGCGGCTGACCGCAAGGGGCTAAATGTAAAACGTGAGAAAGAGGTTGCAGACCCGTTCAACGCGGTTTGATTACGTGTTCTGAAACGATTCCAGCACATCCCTGAGCGTCGTCGCAAACGGGATAGATGGTGCCCAGCCGAGCAGACGCCGGGCCTTCCCGGCATCGCCCGAACTGCGTTGAATATCGACCGGCCGCATCAAAGCAAGATCGGTTTGCACCTCTATGGCAATCCCTGAAGCCGCAATCAGCGTATCGAGAATATCGCCAATGCGGCGCGGCGTGCCGGAAGCGAGATTGAAAACCTCGCCCGGCGCCAGCGTCTCGCTTTTTGCAATGGCGCTGGCAAATGCCGCCGCAACATCCCGCACATCGAGAAAATCACGCTCGGCAGCAAGGTTGCCCACCTTCAGCACGGGCTCCTGCCTTCCGGCCTGAATGCCGGCAATCTGTGCTGCAAAAGCAGGAATGACGAAACCGGCGGATTGACCCGGGCCGGTATGGTTGAAAGACCGCATCCGCACCAGCCGCAGCCCGGCTTCAGCAGCCAACGCGCCAAGGGCGAGATCAGCCGCGGCCTTGCTGGCGGCATAGGTGTTAAGCGGCGCGAAACAGGCCTCCTCGTCAAGCGGAACACCGGCGCGAAAACTGCCGCCGTAGCATTCGGAACTGCCCGCATTCACCAGCAGCGCGCGTGGCCGGCGCTCCAGCAAGGCGTAGGCAAGGTTGAGCGTACCGCCGAGATTGACCGCGAAAGCATGATCCCGCCCGGTGCGCGCCGCACCCACGGATGCAATACCAGCAAGATGCACGACCGCATCAGGCCGCGCCGCCTGCACCATCGCAAAAACCGCATCCCGATCGGTGATATCCGCACCGGCCTTGATGATCTCGGCATCGGGAAATTCCCGCGCGCATGCCGCCTGCACATAAGGGCCGACAAAGCCGGTCGCGCCAGTAATGAGAATGCGGATGGGCGTCATGCCTAACTCAGCGCCTAACTCAGCGTGCCAGCCGTTTAAGATCAGCCGCAATCATTTCGGCCACCAGATCTTCAAGCGGGGTGCAGGGCTTCCAGCCAAGCACACGCTCAGCCTTGCCCGCATCACCCAGCAGCAACTCCACCTCGGCCGGGCGCAGCAGCGCGGCATCGGTATGCACATGATCCTCCATCGCCAGACCAGCGGCGGCAAAGGCAAGGCGGCAGAAATCTTCTACACTTGCGGTTCGCCCGGTCGCAATCACGTAATCATCCGCCACATCCTGCTGCAGCATCAGCCACATCGCTTCCACATAGTCGCGCGCATGGCCCCAGTCGCGCTTGGCGGACATATTGCCCAGGGTCAGGCGGTCGCTCAAGCCCAGCTTGATCCGGGCCACGCCATCGGTAATCCGGCGCGTAACGAACTCGATGCCGCGCAGCGGGCTCTCATGGTTGAACAAAATGCCGGAGGAGGCGTGCATCCCAAAACTTTCGCGGTAATTCACCGTCATCCAATGCGCGTATAGTTTTGCCGCCGCATAGGGGCTGCGCGGATAGAAGGGCGTGTCCTCATTCTGCGGCACGGCCTGCACCTTGCCGAACATCTCCGACGATGATGCCTGGTAGAACCGCGCCTGGGGCCACGCAATACGCACAGCCTCCAGCATGGTCACCGCACCGAGCCCCGTAACCGTACCGGTAACGATGGGCTGCTGCCATGAGGTCGCAACAAAACTCTGCGCCGCGAGGTTATACACCTCGTCAGGCTTGTACTCCTGCACGAGCCGCACCAGGCTGCTGAGGTCGGTGAGATTACCGTCCACCAGCGTGACCTGATCAATCGTGCCGATCCAACGCAGCCGCTCACTGATGACGTCAGACGAGGCGGACCGGCGGATCATCCCGATGACGCGATACCCTTTGCCAAGCAGAAATTTGCTCAGATACGCGCCGTCCTGGCCAGTGATACCGGTAATTAATGCGGTGGGCATCAAGTCTCCTCTGCGGCAATTGTTTGTTGTGGATTAAGCGGGCAGATGCAGGTCGGCCAGACCAGTAACACGTTGGGATAAACAATCAAATATGGCCATATAATGGACTGAAAACATGGTTTGAGGTCAGACTTCAGCCGGTTGCAACGCTGCCCTGGCGCGGTATGCCGCGGCCAGCCGCTTGCCGTGCTCGCGCAAAGGCTTCTCCAACAGGCGGTGGTTCAACTCGGCAACCGCAAACACACAAATAACCGCACATACCACCATCGCCGCCGCCTGGCGCTGTGTGGGATTGACCATATCGTACAGCCGGTACCAGATTTCATGCGCGGCGAAATAGATCGGAATATGGACGAGATAGAGGCTGTAGGAACGCGCCGCGATCACCTCCATCACCCGGCGCGACCAGCCTTCCTGCCACAGATAACCGCGCCCGTAAGAGGCAAGCCAGACCAGCACGACGGAAATTAATGCAACGACCCCCTGGTAGAAATCCACGATATGCAGCGAGACCGTGCCGGCGCTATCGAGGCAGAGCAGCAGTATAACCAACATCGCCGCACGCGCGGCGCGGTGTTTAGCAAGGCCGCTGGGGGCGCAGGCCTGGTAACTTGGGTGTATGCTCCACATCGCGAGCAGCACGCCCAAAGCCACCGGCCAGAGGCGCAGCAACATAAAATACGCCGTATTGGGGACGAAAAATCCAGCTAAAGCGACCAGAGCCAACGGCACGGCAAGATTGCGCCTGAAGAAAAATGCAGCGAAAGGCAGCAGAAGATAAAACTGCTCCTCAAGCGAGAGGCTCCACTGCACAAAGGCGGTGCCTAATCTTTTCTCTCCCATTATCGGGCTGAAGGCCACATGAAAATTCGCAATATCAAGCACGCCAGCGACGAGCATGGAACAATTGGCCTGCAGCGACGCATAGGCCTGGGAACGGTTGAAGAACAGACATAACGGCAGCGGCACCACCAGCCAAAGCCAGGCCGAAGGCAGCAGGCGCCAGGCACGGGCAATCCAGAATGGGATAGTGACCTGGATAAAACCGGCCCAGTCCTCAACGCCCGCCAGACGCGGCAGAAGCGTGCGGGCGATAACAAAGCCCGAGATGGCGAAAAACAAATCCACCCCGGTCCACAACCCCGTATAGTGAAATATCATGTCGCTGAGCCGCGAGTGCCAGAACAGCAGATTGATCGGCACATGATCCACCAGCACCATCAGCACCGCGATGGCGCGCAGCACCTCTATCTCGGCCAGCCGCGTGCTCTGTGTGGCACGGCCCACGCCAACCGCCGGGGCGCTCATCATATCCATCAGGCATCCACCGTTTGCGGCTGCAAAAACGCCTGCAACCCGGCGCGGATCTTGTCCCGCGAGCAATGCGCCCGCAGATCATGATGCGCCGCCGCGGCCATGCGCGCATAACGTGCGGGATCATGTTTCGCCACCGCGTAACTCTCCGTGTAAGCCGCCAGCAGTGTTTCGAAGTCGATCCGGTGTCGCCTGGTCCGCATCGCCTGGCGCGGGTCATGCGGCCAGATCGTCGGTTCAAGCTGAGAGCCGACGATGAACGCATTCTCAGCCGTGATATAATCCGCCATCGCCGTGTGCGGGGGTGCAATCGCCGGCTTGCCCGCACTCATATATTCCATCAGCGGCAGGCACTGGCCTTCGCCATGCGAGCTATTCACCGTATAGCTGCTCAACGCCGCCAGCCTCATATAAGACGCATCCGGCAGGTAGCCGTCGATGATCACCACCCTGCACATAAATGGCTGCAGCTTGGCGAGATTTTCCAGCATCGCCAGAATCAAATGCCCGCAGTCGTGATGCGTCAGTTTTAATACCAGCGTGGCATCAGGTGCATCGCGCAGCGCCAGGCAGAACGCGCATACCATATCGAACCAGTTCTTCCGCCCATCCAGAGGGCAGAACACGGAGCTATAGGTTACGCCTGCTAGTTCCAGTTCATGCAGGCTCTCCCGTGTGCCGGCCTCGGGCGGCAATACCGGCACACCCGTCAGCTGGCGTCCCACGGCGCCGTGCGGCGCCAGATCTAGCGTTCGTGTATCGAAAACCCGCCCCCGCACCGTAACGCGCGCCGCCGGCTTAACCGCCGGTGCGGCCGGGTCATACAGTCCCGCATAACCATCCCACACCGGTGCTGGCAGGCAAACCACCGGAAAATCCCGCCCCATCGCTGCCTTCGTCGTGTGTACGGCAAATTGCGAATGGGTGATCGCCCGCCCCGCCTCTCGCAGCACAGTGCGCCAGTCATTCCGGGGATCGTCACCCCAGACTTCAGTCGGCAGCGTATCGAACTCCCAGGCAAAAATCGGGATGCTCGGGCAGTGCTTTGGGATAAAACTGCGGTGCGGCGGCGAGAAGGTCAGGAACACGCAATCCTCGCCATGGCGGCGGGCATTATCCCATATCCGGTCGGCCTCTTGTTCCGGGTCGCTTATCGCCACCACCAGCCCGATTTCCTCAAGCAGTGGCCGGTAAGCTTTCAAAACAAAGTAATAGCTGTATTCCGCAGCCCCGAGATTGCGAATGATATTTCCCGATGCGGTTTCAGAATGTACCAGAAAGATCATGCCGCCACCTTGCTGTTTTCCGGCCTTATTTTCCGCAAAGCAGGCGCGGGCACCGCAATCCCCAGCGCCTCGGCCAGCCCGCCCCGCACCACATCCTCGGCACAGAACGCCTGCATCGCCACGTGCGCCGCAGCACTCATCGCATCATACCGCTCATCCCGGGCCATCGCCAAAGCATAGCTTTGTTCATAGGCCGCCACCAATGTTTCCCAATTCAGCCGGTAGCGCATCGTGGTAAACAGATCACGTGGATCGAACGGCCACACATTATGCTCCAAACTGCCGCTCAGCACGAAAGCAATGCGCGGATCGATATAATCCGCCATGGCCGTATAATCCGGCGCTATGGCGGGCCGCCCCGCGCTCAAAAACTCCATCAGCGGCATGCACAGCCCCTCGGCATGCGAACAGTTCACGTAATAGCTTGTCCCCCGGATCAGTTCGCGATATTCATCATCGCTGAGAAACCCCGCAAAAAACACCACCCGGCAGCGAAACGGCGCGAATTGGCTGAGCAGCGCATACAACGCCGGAAAGGCCTCCACCCCGCCCTTGACCAGCCCTTTGAGAAAGAGCGTGGCATCCGGACGGTCGCGGAACGCCCAGATGAATCCGCTCACCAGATCATGCCAGTTCTTGCGTCCATCCAGCGGCGAAAAAACCGATGTATATACGACGCCGCTCAGCACCACATCCTGTTCCGGCAGCGGCGGTGCAGCACCCGGCGGCGCTTGCTTGCGGGCTTTGTACAAACGGTACAGCCGCCGCCCGCACACCGAAGCCAGGCGCTTCAGCGGCCCCGGCACAATATCGCGCAGCACATCGCGGTACCACGCATGCGCATAATACAAGGTCAAACCAACACGCCGGCGCAACCCCGGCCGCACCGGCTCCAATGGCGCTAGCACCTCCGGTGCCGGCGGCACAAAATGCGGCGGCGGCACAGGGGGCCAGCTGGAATTGTGCATAAAGCGCTCATCCGCCGCACTATCGAATAAATAGCCGCGCAGATGCAGCGTGTAATCATCCGCCACCGGCTGGGCGGGGCCGGTACCGGCAAATCCCTCATAGGTCGCTGTGGGGATCACAAAAACCGGAAAATCCTCGCCCATCGCCTCGCGCACAAGGGCAGCCGTATGGTGGGACAGCACGATCACCCGCTTGCAATGCGCAAACACCACGCGCCAGTCGCTACGCGGATCATCGCTCCACATCTCACACGGAATGGTCGAAAATTCCCAGGCGAGAATAGGGATCGTCGGGCAGCGCAAGGTGATCGGAACAAGATGCGGCGGCGCGAAACACAGAAACACGCAGGTCTCGCCTTTGGCCTGGCAAGCATCGAAAATCGCATCCGCCTCGGTTTCGGGATCATCGACAGTCACCACATCGCCCAGCTGCCGTAACACCGGCAGATAGCCCGCCAGCACAAAATAATAACTATATTGTGCTTTGCCCAGATTGGCGCCGATGGTCTGCGCGCTATAGGAGGAGTGGACGATTATTTTCATTGGGTGGCCGCGGCTTCTCAGTCAGGGATTAAGGCTTAGTCGGCGGTGGCAACGGCGGGCTGCCATTGTGGCGCCGGCACGCCCCCGGCGCATTGCAACTGAGTGATAATCGCTTGTGCCGATTCGGTCCAGGCAACAGGCTTGAATTCCCGCGCCACGCGCTCGCGCCAGGCCTGCAAGGCCATGGGGTTTTCGATCATCTGGCGCACGGTACGCACCGCTTCAACCAAATGGTCGGGGTCGAAATACAACGCCAGATCGCCCCCGGCTTCCGGCAGAGAGGTCCGGTTGGAGGAGATGCACGGCGCGCCGTAGGCGTGGCTCTCAGTAACCGGCAGGCCCCAGCCTTCGTAAAACGAGGGGTAAACGGTGAACATGCAATCTTCGTACAATGCCGCCAGCTCGGAATCGCTCGGGCTGTCGATCAACAAAATCTTGCCGTTCAACCAGCAGGTGTTTTTCAGCATCTGCATCAAATCCTGCACCATCCAGCCCACGCGGCCGGCGAACACCAGGGTCGGGATTTCATCCAGCGGCATTTGCTCGGTTAGCTCGCGCCAGATGCGGAACAGCAGCAAATGGTTTTTGCGTATCTCGATGGTGGATACGATGAGCGCGTAGCTGCGGCGGGCGGGGAGGCGGCGCGTACGCGCGGGTACGGACGTGCCAAACCCGGTGCCGAGCGGAATGGGCTGCACCCGCCCCGGCAGGCGCAGCGAGGTTTCGGCGGCATAGCGCTCCACATCCTCGGCGGTGGCGTGCGATATGGCGAGCACCATATCGGCCAGCGGCACGACCGTATGGAACCATTCGTGAAACGAGCTGCGCAAGCCCCGATCGACCCATTCCGGCCGCCGGATGGGGATGATATCGTAGACCAGCAAGGCAAAACGCAGGTCATTGCGCGCACAGAACTGGGAGACCCGCGCTGCATACGCCGGGCACGACCAGGGCGAGCCCAGCACGAGCAGCCAGTCGCCCGCCGCGGTGGCAACAGTTTTCTCGCGATATTCCGGCACAGACGGCAGGATCGTACTCTGCGGGCGCCAGGTTTCCAGGCAAAAAACCGCCTTCAGCAGCACGCCGCCCGCCTGCGCCGTTTCGGCGGTGCGGACCCATAGCCGGGTTGCGGGGTCGCGCAGCGGCTGCGGCAATATGGTGCGGCCGCGCCGGCGCAAACGGCGGTAAAGGCTGATCGGCTGTGCCAACAGCTCCGTCTCGGTTTCCGATGCGTCCTTGGTCTCCGGCAGCACGGTGGAAAGATCGTCGAACAGCGCCTCGATACGGGAGAAGGGCACGGTGACAAAACTGCCGCTTTGCTTGCCATGGCGGACGAACTGCACGGAGTCCGGCAGTATCTCCACAAGCGCGCGCTGCAATTCAAAGGCGACGCGCTGGATACCGCTCGGTCGTTTAACATGTTGGGCATAAACGAAAAGGTCCTCGACATCGACCCAGAGCTTCATTCAGTCCCCCTTAAATCTCGTTCGAGACCGTGTTTTTTATTAAGCAATATCAATGAGATATCGCGTTGGCTTGAGTCTAGCATTAAGGTTAATATCAAATTGTGACAGCTGTCAAAGTGGAGTTTGTATTAAAAATGAATTAATATCTAATAAGAATTAATTTCGAATGGTCCGCTCGGGCTTACCGGTCTATTTTCGGCGGTGTTGCCAGCGGTGCCACGCCAGCGGCGTTGGGGTTTATGTACCGCAAAACGTCCGGTAAGCGGTGTCCGAAGGTGGCGGCGCGGCGGCGTAACGCGCGCGGGCAGGCTGGTCCTCGAACGGGTTTTGCAGCACGGAAAGAAGGTCGTGGAAGGGCTGGAAATCCGCATGGTCCACAGCGGCCGCCAAAGTTTGTTCCACCAGGTGGTTGCGGGGAATGAAGGCGGGGTTAACCTGGCGCATCGCGAAAGCGCGTGCGGCCGGGTCGCGTGCTTCGCCGCGAAGGCGCTCGTGCCATGTTTCGGCCCATTGGTCGAAAGCTTCGGGATTGCTGAACAGCCCCCGGGGGGTGGCATCGGCGGCGCTGAACTGGCGGAAAAACAATGTGAAATCGACGGTGTTTTCCTGCATGATTTTGAGCAGGTTCAGCACGAGCGCGCGATCCCCATCCTGCGTGGTAAGCAGCCCGAGTTTTTGCCGCATGCCGGCAAGCCAATAATGTTCAAACCTGCCGGCAAAACCGTCCAGAACCTCACTGGCGCGCGCGATGCTCTGTTTCTCATCGGGGTCGATCAGCCCCAGAAGTGTTTCCGCCAGGCGCGTGAGGTTCCATTGCGCAATATGCGGCTGCTGGGCATAGGCATAGCGGCCGTACTGGTCGATCGAGCTGAACACGGTTCCAGCATCATAGGCATCCATAAAAGCGCATGGGCCGAAATCGATCGTTTCGCCCGAGATGGTCATATTATCAGTGTTCATCACGCCATGAATAAACCCGATATTCAGCCATTGGGCGATGAGCGCGGCCTGCCGGTCCACGACAGCGGCGAGCAACGCCAGATAAGGATTGGCTTCGTCCCGCAGCGCGGGGTAATGGCGCTCAATCACATAATCCGCCAGCGTCTTAATGGCATCTTCATCGCCGCGCGCGGCAAAATACTGAAACGTGCCAACCCTGATGTTGCTCGCGGCGATGCGGGTAAGCACCGCACCCGGCAAAGCACGGTCGCGAAACACCATCTCGCCGGTGGTGACCGCGGCCAAAGCGCGCGTGGTGGGAACACCCAGCGCATGCATCGCTTCGCTCAGCAGATACTCGCGCAACACCGGGCCGAGGGCCGCACGCCCATCGCCGCCGCGTGAAAATGCCGTGCGCCCCGCGCCTTTCAGCTGAATATCGCGGCGCGTACCCGTCTGGTCGATGACCTCGCCCAGCAATATCGCCCGCCCATCACCAAGCTGCGGCACGAAATTGCCGAACTGGTGCCCGGCATAGGCCATGGCAATCGGGTCCGCCCCGGCTGGCAGGGTATTGCCGGCGAAGATCGCGGCGGCGCCAACGGCGGCAATGTCGAGGCCAAGTTCTTGAGCCAGTTTCTCGTTGAAAATAACAAGTTCCGGCTGCGCCACGATGGCAGGGGCCTGGCGAACGAAAAACCGCTCCGGCAACTGCGCAAAACTATTCGAAAAATCACCGATTTTCATGGTCAGTACCGCTGCATCGCGGTGTCGATCTGCCGCGCCCAGGCGTCGATCCCGCCATCCAGATTGACGGCATTATGGCGGCCCGCATCGCGCAGAAAATTCACCACCTGCATGCTGCGCATGCCGTGATGGCAGATAACGACAAGCGGCTCATCCACGGGCAGCTCCGCCAGCCGCGCCGGGATTTGCTGCATGGGGATATGCAACGCGGCCTCCAAGCGGCAGATGGCAAGCTCCTCCGCCTCGCGCACATCGAGAACAACATGCACGGCATCGCTCTTCCGCCATTCAGCAAGCTGCTGCACCGAAATTGCGTCCTGGTCATCCAACAGCATTTTTGGTCCCCTCAAAATCCGCTCTCATGTATGCCTCCGCCCGCCCAAATGCAATTTCAGTGGTATTTCTTCTTAAGCGCCGGCCATGGCGGTGAGGGCATCGCGGGTTGGCATGGCGATCAGCCTGGCCCAGCCGGCTCGCGCTGGATACGCGTGGTGTTGAACACCAGCGCCAGCAGCACATAGGCACCCACGGTGAACAGCAGATCCATGATCTGCCGCCGGTTGAACTCTAAGGAAAGCGCCTCCCATAGCGCATCATCCAAATCGGATTGCGTGAGCAGCTGGTCCGTGGCGCGGATAACCACACGCTCAAAATCAGACCAATGCGGCGAGGCTTCCCCGCGTTTCACAGCCTCGATATCGTCACCGGTCAGCCCCAGGCTGAGCGACAAACGCACATGGCTTGCCCGCATATAGCGCGCCCGCTTTTCCCAGGCGACGCGCAAAATCGCGATCTGGCGCAGCCGCACCGGCAGGGTGGTGGTGGTGAGAAGATGCAGGTTGAAGTCGAGAAATCCATGCGTCAGCGCCGGATACTGCGTAAATGTTTTCAGAACATAATGATGTTCGATATTCGCATCGCCCACACCGGCAATGGCATCGAACATGGCGCGCACCTCATCGCTCCGCTCCGCCTCGGTAATCTGCGGCATGCGCGGGGCAGGATCGGTCATTTCTGGCTCCTGAAATATCGTGTTACACTGCAGCGCCGGCCAGCCGGTGCCATCATCACCAAGGAGACACCGTGCTCATGAAAGCTCGCATGAAACCCCTGCTGTCCGGCCTAGTGCTGTGTTTCGTCCTGCTGGTCTCGCCCGCCGCGGCGCAGGTTGCGGGGCCCTGGCATGTAACCGGCAGCGTCAGCGGCCACGACTTCGCGCTCGACTGCCAGTTTACGCCCCCAAGTACCACGCCCGGCGGTATTTGTGTTGAGACGAAAACCGGCAAGCGCCACATCCTCACCAAATTCAGCGTCAGCGGCACCCAGGTAATGTGGAGCTACAAGGCCAGCTACATGATGTTCAATTTCGACATCGATTACGCCGGCACGCTCACCGGCAACAACATGGCGGGAACCGTAACGGCCAGCGGCCACGATGGAAATTTCACCGCAACACGCCAGTAAGCCCATCAGCCCTCCTGGTTCCACACCGCCGGCGGCGGCGGCAGTTGCGCGATGAGGCTGGATAGCCCGTCCATAAAACCATGGCGTAATGTACGCCAATATTGGTTACGATCCTCCAGCGTGGCATAATCCGCCACGGAAAAACTATCCGTTGCGTACCGGAAAATATCGATCGGCGTTCCCACGGATAGATTGCTGCGAATAGTCGCATCGAATGAAAGCAAAGTCAGCTTCGCGGCATCGTCCAGTGATGTTTCGTTCGTCAACGCACGGTCGAGAATCGGCTTGCCGTATTTGGTCTCGCCAATCTGCAGAAAATTCGCCCGGTCCGACGCTTCGATAAAATTGCCCGCCGAATAAATCTCGAACAGCCGCGGCGCCTCACCGGCAATCTGCCCGCCCACGAGAAAACTGGCATTCGGGTCGCCATAAGGCTGCACGAAATTGCCCTCATGCCCGATCACCTCGCGCAGTTTATTGCCGAGCATCTGCGCCACATCGAACATCGTCCGGGCGGTAAATACATCATGGTTGAGATCGCCCGAGCCCGCTGCTTCCCGCAGGCTGGTCACAACCGATTGCGTGGTGCCAAGATTGCCGGCCGAGAGGATCGAGATCACGCAGTTGCCCGGCCGCTCGATCAGCGCCATTTTATGCACCCGGGCGATCTGGTCCACACCAGCATTGGAGCGTGAATCGGCGGCCATCACCAGACCGGATGGCAGAAGAATTCCAAGGCAATAAGTCACTGCGTTTCCTCTTTTACGGTCAGAGCTTGCGCCCAGAGATCGACTTTGCCGCGAAGATGGGCCAACGGTGGCAAAAAAGCCAGGAGCCCCACATGGGAGAGCACAGTAGCCTCGCCGAGATCGTCGCCGCCGTCTACCACGACATGGCACCGCATTTCGGCCGTGGCCATGTCGCCGACTACATCCCCGCACTGGCGCGGGTCAACCCGAAGCATTTCGGCCTGGCGGTCATCACCTGCGATGGGCAAACGGCCGCAGCAGGCGAGTCCGAGACTTTGTTTTCCATCCAGAGCATCTCGAAAGTATTCACCCTCACCATGGCGCTGGAAAAGCTCGGCGGCGCGTTATGGAAGCGGGTCGGGCACGAGCCTTCGGGCTCAAGTTTCAACTCCATCGTGCAGCTGGAACAGGAGAAGGGTATCCCGCGCAACCCGCTCATCAATGCCGGCGCGCTGGCGGTTACCGACGCATTGCTGGCAGGCGGTGAACCAGCAGCACTCGTCGCCGATATCGTAGCCTTCATGCGCGGCCTGGCCGATGATGCCAGCATCGGCATCGACCCAGAGGTCGCGGAATCGGAGGGCCAGACCGGCTTCCGCAATGCCAGCCTCGCTAACTTCCTGCGCGCCAACAACAATCTGCACAGCGCCGTGCCGGACGTGTTAACCGCCTATTTCAACCAATGCGCTTTGGCCATGAACTGCCGCCAGCTCGCCCGCGCCGGGCTGTTTCTCGCCCACGCCGGGGTGGACCCGCTAACCCACGCGCGGGTAACCACCCCAACCCGCGCCCGGCGCATGAACGCCATCATGATGACCTGCGGCCATTACGATGCCTCGGGTGACGTCGCCTTCCGCGTCGGCCTGCCCGGCAAAAGCGGCGTAGGCGGCGGGATTCTGGCCATTGCACCAGGCAAAGCCTCCATCGCCGTATGGTCGCCGGGCCTGAACGCCGCGGGCAATTCGCTGGTCGGGCAGATGGCCCTGGAACGGCTGGCGGCACTCACAGGCTGGTCGGTGTTTTAGGGCGGCCGCGTTCAAAAAACCGCCTGCCCGTGCACGTGGTTTGACATATTCGATTATAGCCGAATATAGTCACCCACATCAAAAGCGCCAGGCAAATGGCGCCGGCTAGGGGAAGAAAATGCTCAACGCAGCTGCCATTATCGCCGCAGCCGAAAACAACGCCGGCATCGCGGATACCGACCCCACAGCAGGTGCAAATCTCGCGCGTCTGGTCGAAGCGCTCAACCGCGAGGGCAATTTATCCACGGAAGGCGAAGAACGCACCCGCCGGCATTTCAGCTTCGACACAGTGAACCGGCTGGACGGCCTGAAATGGGCGCAAAACCATCCGGAAATCGCCGATGAGGCGATCGAGGCGCCGGTCTTCCTCATGGGCCTGCCGCGCTCCGGCACCACCTATTTCCAGTATCTGTTCGACCGTGACGCGCGTTTCCGGCTGATCCGCACCTGGGAAAGTTCCGCGCCCAACCCGCCGCCGGGTTTTAACCCCGCATCGGCCCGCCAGCGCAAGGCCGAATGGGCGGAGCGGCACCGCCGTGAACATCCCACCTTTGAAGGGTTCGACGCACAGCATCTCTACGACCAGGACGGCTCCGATGAATGCCACGCCTTCCTGCAGCAGAGTTACGGTGCCGCCGGGTTGCAAAATCTGTTCCAGGTTCCATCGTATTTTGACCATATCCTGGACGGGCTGGATCTGGTGGAGGCCTATAAAATCCACAAGCGCCAGCTACAGCTTCTGCAATGGAAATCCCCCGCCAAACCCTGGGCGCTGAAATACCCCAACCACGTCATCGCGATGAACGAGATTCTGACCGTTTACCCCGATGCGCGTTTCGTGATGACACATCGCGACCCGGTACAGACCCTGGCCTCCATCGCGAAGATGACCTTCAGCCTGCGTGGCATGCGCATGAGCAAAGTGGACCCCGCCATTGTGGGCCGGGACATGCTGCATTTCGTCCAGCGCCATATCGACCGGATCATGGCATTCGACCACGGACCGCTCGGCGGGCGCGTGGTGCATGTCGATTATTACGCACTCGTCGCCGACCCGGTAGGGCAGATGCGCCGCATCCACGCCGGCATCGGCATAAAAACGCCGGATGACATCGCCGAGGCGGTGGGCGCGTGGCACCGCGCCAACCCCAAGAATGCGCGCGGCCGTAACGAGTACACGCTGGAGCAATGGGGGCTGGTTGACGCCGCCGTGGCTGAACGATTCGCCCCCTATATGCGCCGCTTCAACATCCCGCGCGAGCGCGCTGGCCTGGCGCGGATTGCCGCGTGATGGGATGGGAAACGGTAAATACCGCGGTGGCAGCGGCACAATCTGAAATCGCCACGGCCGCACCCGATGCCGCAACGGCGGCCGAAGGCGAAGCCTATGTCATGCGCGTGCTTGCCACCTGCCTTAACGACGCGTTTTTAACCCATGTGCTGACAGAGGACGGTTTGACCCGCGCCTTACCAACGCGCGGCGGCCCGAATCCCGATTACCGCATGCTGCACGCAGGCATCAACCCGGCCGGGCGTTACCGGCTTGAGGGCTGGCTGAACGGCTCAGAGCGCGCCGGCATTGGTCTGTACAGTTTTGGCGCCGGCGGTTCAGCCGAGATTTCCGCCTATGCCGCCTGTGATCGCAATACAGCAGACGGGCATTTTTTGCTCGATATAGCAGCTGACGTGACTGGCCCCGGCACCCTCCAAATCCTCCCAGGCGCGCGCGTGCTGATGATCCGCATATTGCACCGCGACCCGTCTGCTCCTCCCGCCCGCCTCGTTCTGCACGGCGCTCCACCGGTACGGGACCTCACCCTAGCCCAAGGCAGCACCACGGCCGCTCTGGCGCAGGTAGCGCGCAGCCTTACCAGCTCAATCCGGCAGTTCCTGGAATGGAGTGAAGTCACCAGCGCCGCGAAAAACCGCTTCCATCCCGAAACGCCAGCCATGCAGCAGAGGGTACAGGGCGATCCCGACACCATCTATTATTTGGGCTCCTACAATCTGGCCGAAGGGCAATGGCTGGAGGTGACCATGCCGGCGGGCATTCCCGGCTACTGGTCGCTGCACGCCTACAACCACTGGTGCGAATCCCTGCCTGGTGCTGGCACCGGCAACCATGCCTGCATCACCGCACCAGATGGCAGCATCCGCATCGCCATAGGGCCGGATGGCCGGGGCGATGCACCCAACCAGATCGACACACTCGGCCGCCGCCGTGGGGCGCTCATCTGCCGCATCATCGACGCGCGCGAAGTACCCATCCCCGTAACCACGCTCAAAGGCCCCATCATATGACCCCAGCTTATCTGATCACCGGTGCCACCGGCGGCATCGGCTTCGAAATCGCCGCCCAGGCCATCGCCGCCGGCGCCGTGGTGGCGGTGCATGGCTCCAGGCCCGAAACAGTAGCGGCGGCAATCGAAAAACTGCACGCCCAAACCCCCGGGGCGGTGCTGATCGCCGTACCGGGCGATTTCCGCGAACCGGGCGTCATTGAATCCGTGGTTGAGACGGTAACGGCACAGACCGGCCGGCTCGACGCCGTCATCCATTGCGCCATCACCGGCGCCCCCGGCACCAGCGGTTTCTTCGCCAAAACCACCCCGCAAAACTTCGGCCTCACGGCGCAATATATCCTCGGCGTGTTCGAGCAGCTCTGCTTCGCCGCCCTCCCGCATCTGGCCAGACAAGGTGGCACCATCATCGCCTTTGCCTCGGATGCGGGGCGCTTTGCAGCACCTCGCCAATCCATCATCTCCGGCGTGTTCGGCGGCATCATGGCGTTCGTGCGTAATCTGGCGATGGAAACCGCGCGCGACGGTGTGCGCGTACACTGCGTCTCGCCAAGCTATGTACGCGACACCCCGGTGTTCGAGCGCCACGCCGCCAGCGGGCGCGGCGAAACGGCGGGGCAACGGGCCGGACTCGGCTTGCCCACCCCGCAAGACATCGCCCCGCTGGTTTTATTTCTCTGCGGGCCTGGTGCCGGCAAAATCACCGGGCAGATCATCAGTATCAACGGTGGCCTGAACTGCTGAGGTTCTGACGCGTTTTGGCGTCAGAGGTGCCTGTGAGCTTCCTTAACCGATCAATAATCCGAAAAACATGGCGCAAATGCAGAATCGCGATTGCGAGTTAGTCGCATCTAGGCTAATACAGCATCACGAATAAAGGAAACGCCCGTGTATATCTGCATTTGCAACGCCTTAACCGACCGCAAGCTCAAAGACGCCATCGCCACGAGCCAGAGCCAATGCCCAGAGGATGTGTATGCCGCCTGCGGCTGCCGTTCCAAATGCGGCAAATGCATCTCGCTGGTAACGGAGCTGCTGCGCGACCACGGCCGGAGCCAGGAAGCGGCGTGCTAGACACGGAATGCTAGGGTTGGGGACGCGCTTCTAACGCCGCTATTGCCACCTTCGGTGGCTGGTTCCATATATGCTGTCGCCGTAGATATGCATAGGGGGATTCCATGCTGCGCGATCCGGTTGTTATCGAGCATTTAAACAATACGCTCACCAACGAACTAACGGCGATTAACCAATATTTTCTACATGCGCGAATCTTGCAGCATTGGGGCGTAACCAAGCTCGGCAAATTCGAATATCATCAATCCATAGACGAAATGAAGCACGCGGATGAACTGATCCAGCGTGTTCTGTTTCTAGGCGGCCTGCCGAATTTGCAAAAGCTCAATCAGCTGGCGATCGGTGAAACGGTTGAAGAAATTCTGAAGGCAGATTTGAATCTGGAAGAAACCGCGCTCGGCGAATTGCGCGAAGGCATCGCCTATTGCGAAAGCGTGCGGGATTATATTTCGCGCGATCTGCTCGACCGTATCCTCAAGAGCGAGGAAGAACATGTGGACTTCCTGGAGCGGCAGTTCGACCTGATCAAGCTCGTGGGCATCGAGCGCTATACGCTGCTGAATGCGGCCTCCGCACCGGAACAGGAAAGCTGATTCCAGGTTAAATGTTCCGTGTCTGTTTCACCGCGGCAGTATGTGCCGCGGTGAAACATGTTGCGCCGGCTTGTAAAAAATCCCCTCGGGCGCGGCCGCTTTCCGTCATTCTTTTGCCCCGGAATATTGACCCCCAGAATACTGAGCCTCCAAATATTGGCATAAACTTCGCCGGCCCGCGTCTTTCTAGTTGCAATTGAAAGTTATTCGCAGTTAACTGCCCTCAGTTACGGCGAGGGCGCGAGTCATGCAACAAGCACAACAAGCACAACAAGCACATGAAAACCAAAAACCCCGGGGAAACCCGGCTTCTCACGCGGCGGTGGAGGAAATCGCCCTCTGGGCCTTAAGGCGGGCCGGCGGAGCGCAGTGGCGCTGCCCTCTATCAGCCACAATCGAGCCGGCCATTATTGAGCGCGAGCTTGCCGGAATCGCCGTGGATTTCGACAAAATTTTCAACCATCCGGCGGGTGCGGGCAGCCCGCGCCCGATGCAACTGGGCGTGCCCGGCTGCCTGGGGCTGACCAAGGACGAGCACCGGATGCTGCATGCGGTTGCGGCAATACAAGCAGGGGATGAGGCGCTGCTTGATAACTACCTCTACAAGCTCGCCCTGGACCGCACGGCGCGCCGGCATTTGGCCGAGGCGGTACGCAAACTGGCGGCCTGCCTCGCCGTACACGGCTGCTGGCTGCCGCGCCCGCCCTGCGCCATGCCCCTCCCCGGCGGCGCGCTGGCGGTTGCCCGTGTACAGGGTCGGGATCTGAACGATGTTCGTGTCGCCTGGCCTTGAGGCTGTCTTACGTGATTGATCAGAGGGACCCGGCCATGCCATGAATCGCTCCAACACAGGAGCGGAAGATGGCACAGGAGCGGAAGATGGACACGCCAACGGAGCTCGAAACCTTCATCACCGGCCTGCCAAAGGCCGAATTGCATCTGCATATCGAAGGCTCGCTTGAGCCCGAGCTGATGTTTACCCTGGCCCGGCGCAACAGACTCGACTTACCTTTCAAAACGGTCGAGGAGCTGCGCGCCGCCTATAATTTCTCCAATCTGCAGGATTTCCTCGACATCTATTACGCCGGCGCGCAGGTGCTCCGCACCGAGGAAGATTTCCACGATCTCACTTTGGCCTATTTCGCCCGCGCGGCGGCCGATGGCGTGCTGCATGCGGAAATCTTCTTCGACCCGCAAACCCACACGGATCGGAGCATTCCCTTCGCCGTGGCGGCGGATGGCATTCTCGCCGGCATGGCGGCGGCCAGAACGCGCTATGGTGTCACCTCCGAACTCATCATGTGTTTCCTGCGCCATCTCGACGAGGAAGCCGCCTTCACCACCTTCCGCGCAGCCGAACCCTGGCTAGATCGTATCATCGGCGTGGGCCTGGATTCCTCGGAGGCCGGCCATCCGCCGCAAAAATTCGCCCGCGTGTTTGCCGCAGCCGGCGCCGCCGGGCTCAAGCGCGTGGCCCATGCCGGCGAGGAAGGCCCCGCCGCCTATGTGTGGGAGGCGCTCGATGTACTGCACATCGACCGTCTGGATCACGGCAACCGCGCGCTGGAAGATCCAGCGCTGGTCGCCCGCCTGGCCGCATCGCAAATGACTTTAACCGTCTGCCCGCTCTCGAACTTCCGGCTCTGCGTGGTACCCGATATGAACCTGCACCCGATCGATACGATGCTGGCCCAAGGCCTGCGCGCCACCATCAACTCCGACGACCCAGCCTATTTCGGCGGCTATATCGCGGAGAATTTCAAAGCCGCCGCCTTCGGCCGCAACCTCAACAAAGCACAACTGATCCAGCTGGCGCGCAATAGTTTTCTAGGCGCCTTCCTGGATGCTGCCACGCAGGCTGATTACCTGCGCCGGCTGGATGGTTTTGCCACCTTCCCCTGAGCCGGCAAAACACCAAACAATGATATGGACAGTTCATTATTATTTCTTTCATATCAAAAATTTTCGTTATAGATTGGACGCGATTGTAAGAATAACGCGCATAAAAGCTTTGGGAGACTGCCGCGTGGCTGGATATTTGTTCATCGGCCAAAACCGTATGCCACAATGGCTGCGGGTTACGGCTGGCGACGCCTTGCCGCGCGCGGGCGAAAAGCTCTGATGCGGTACAGCCTGATTTTACTGGCGGCGGCCCTGCCGCTCGGCGGCTGCATGGTGGGGCCCAATTTCACCACTCCCAAATCATCCACCGCGGCGCAGTACCAGCCCATCGATGGCGCGCTGCCCGCGGGTGCTGCCACGGACCCGCAATGGTGGCATAATTTCAACGACCCGGTTTTGGATCAGCTCATCCAGCTCGGGTATCAGCAAAATCTGACGCTCCAAGTGGCCGGCGTGCGCGTGCTGCAGGCAAGGGCCGAACTGGCCTCCGCCGTTGGTGAGCTGTACCCGCAGCAACAGGCGATCACCGGCGCCTACACGGACTCAGTGCAGAGCCACGCCTCGCCCACCTACATCCCCGGCGAGCAAAACAGCATCGGCGTGGCCCAGATCGGCCTCACCGCAAGTTGGGAGATTGATTTCTGGGGCAAATACCGCCGCGCCATCCAGGCCGATGACGCAGAATTCCTGGGCTCCATCGATGCCTACGATGACGCTTTGGTCAGCCTTACCTCCAGCATCGCGCAAACCTATATCTCCATCCGTACCTTGCAGGCCCAAATAAGCGTGGCCGAAGCCAACGTGAACATCCAGACCGAAAGCCTGCGCATCGCCACGGTCCAGTATAATTCCGGCCAGACCAGCCAGCTCGATGTCGAGCAGGCACAAACCCAGCTCAGCACCACCCAGGCCTCCGTGCCCACGCTCAAGGCGCAATTGGTAACGCAGCAGGACGCGCTGGCCGTGCTGCTGGGGCTGACCCCCGACAAGATCGATGCCCTGCTTATTGGCAGCACCGCGATTCCCCAGGCCCCGGCGGATGTCGCCGTCGGCATCCCGCAGGATCTGCTGCGCCTGCGCCCAGATGTGCGGGAAGCCGAGCTGGAAGCAGCCAATCAATCGGCGTTGCTGGGTGTGGCCAAGGCCCAGCTTTACCCGTCCCTCTCCCTCTCGGGCACGTTCGGCTATGAGGCCGGCAATGCCAACGGCGCCTCGCTGGGCGATCTGTTCAAATGGTCCAGCCATGTCGTCAGTGTCGGGCCATCGCTGGAAATTCCCATCTTCAACTACGGCCAGCTCACCAACCAGGTGCGCGCGCAGGATGCAGCATTTGAACAATCCATCCTGAATTACCAGAACACCGTGCTGCAGGCGCAGCAGGAGGTGCAAAATGCAATCGCCACCTATGTCGAAGCGCAGAGCACCGTGCATCTGTTGACCACCGCCGATGCCTCTGCCCAGAAATCCACCAAATTGGCGATGATCCGCTATGTCGATGGCGCGACCGATTACACCACGGTGCTGAATGCCGAACAGGCGCAATTGCAGGTGCAGAACTCCCTAGCCGCGGCGCAAGGGGATGTGCCGGCCGCGCTGGTCACTTTGTACGCGGCCCTCGGCGGCGGCTGGCAGATTGCGCAGGGCCATGATGTCGTGCCGGATAATGTGAAGAGTGATATGCGCGCGCGCACCAATTGGGGTGGTCTGCTGACCCCGCAAGCCCATGCCGCCCCGGCGACCGCCGCCGCGCAGGACAAACAAACCTATGTGCCAACCTGGTGACCGACATGAAATATAGCATCGTTTTGAGCCGTCTGGCCTGGGCAGGCACGCTGCTGTGTACGGCTTCACTCAGCTGTTGCGACAAGGGCAACAGCTACAAGGCCCCGCCGCCGCCGCCGGTCATCACCAGCAAGCCCGTCTCCATGCCGATGACCAATTACATGGACATCACCGGCAGCACCGTGGCGATCAATTCGGTCAATCTCGTGGCCCGTGTGTCAGGCTATCTGCAGTCGATCGATTTCACCGACGGCACGATCGTCAAAAAAGGCCAAAAACTGTTCGTGATCCAGCCCGACACTTATGCAGCCAAACTGCAGCAGGCGCAGGCGGGTGTGGCCAGCGCCCAGGCGCAGGTCATCTACGCGCAATCGCAATATGACCGCCAGAAGGGCATGCTCTCGCAGAACGCCACCTCGCAGGCCAATGTCGAGCAATGGCTGTCGAACCTTGATTCCGCCAAGGCATCGGTGATCGAGGCCATCGCCAATGAGAAGCTGGCCGCGATTGATTACGGCTACACCACGGTGTCCGCCCCGTTCGATGGCGAGATCAGCCGCCATCTGGTGGATGCCGGCAATCTCGTCGGCAACGGCACGGCCACCACGCTGGCGACAATCGATCAGCTCGATCCGATCTACGTGTACTTCAATGTCAACGAGCAGGATTTGCTCTCCGTCCGCAAGGCGATGGCGGCGCACGGGCTCAAACCGGGCGATGTGCAAGGCCGGCCGATCTATATCGGCCTGCAATCGGAGCAGGGTTTTCCGCACGCGGGTAAGCTGGATTATATCGCGCCGGGTGTGGATCCTTCGACCGGTACCATCGAGGTGCGCGCCGTGCTCGATAACCCGACCAATGTGCTGCTGCCCGGCCTGTTCGTCCGCGGGCAAATCCCGCTCGGCGCACCCGTCACACGGCTGGCTTTGCCCGATGCCGCGATCATGAGCGATCAGGCCGGCTCTTATGTATATGTCGTCGGCACGGATAATCTGGTGGTCCAAAAACGCGTGCAGACCGGGGTGGATGATGCCGGCATGACCGCCATAACCGGGCTTGATGCCACGGACCAGGTGGTGGTGGATGGGCTGCAGAATGCCGCACCCGGCACCGCCGTCGCCCCCACCGAAAAGGATATGGCGGCGCCAGCACCGGACCAGCCTGGGCAAGTGCCATGATTTCCAAATTCTTCATTGAACATCCGGTTCTGGCGAATGTCATTTCCGTGCTGTTCATCGTTGTGGGCATTGTCGCCATCGGCACGCTGCCGGTGGCGCAATATCCGCAGATCGTTCCGCCCACCATTCAGGTAACCACAACCTACCCCGGCGCGGATGCCAAAACCCTGGCCAATACCGTGGCACTGCCCATCGAGCAGCAGGTGAACGGTGTTCAGAACATGCTGTATATGCAGTCCACCAGCACGAGTTCCGGCGCCTATACGCTCATCGTCACCTTCAAGGTGGGCACGGACCTCAACTTCGCCCAGGTGCTGGTGCAGAACCGTGTGTCGGCCGCACTCGCCAAACTCCCGGCTTCCGTGCAGGCGCAGGGCGTGGTGGTGCAGCAGAAATCCACCTCGATCCTGCAGTTCATCACTTTAACCTCGCCCAAGCACACCTATGACGGGTTGTTCCTGAACAACTACGCGCTGATCAACATGCAGAACGAACTGGCCCGCCTGCCGGGTGTGGGCAATGTGCTGGTCTTCGGCACCGGCCAATATGCCATGCGCATCTGGCTCGACCCCGAGAAAATGCAGGCGCTCTCGCTCACCCCGAGCGATGTGCTGAATGCGCTGCGGGCCCAGAATGTCGCGGTCCCGGCCGGCCAGATCGGCGGGCCGCCAGTCTCATCGGCCCAGGCCTTCCAGCTCACGGTCAACGTGCCGGGCCTGCTGTCAGACCCTGACCAGTTCTCCAATATCATCATCAAATCGCAAAGCGGCACCAGTAATAACGGCGGCACCACAGCCGCCAAAATCGTGCGCATACGCGATGTCGGGCGCGTTGAGCTGGGCTCGGTGAACTACAACATGCTCGCCAATTTCCGTGGCCAGCCCTGTGCCTCCATCGGCATTTATCTCACGCCCAACGCCAATGCGCTAACGGTCGCGGCCGAGGTCAAGACCGCCGTTGCGCGCATGTCCAAGAGCTTCCCCGCCGATATACAATACGCCATCCCCTTCGACACCACGGTCTTCGTCTCCGCCTCGATCCATGAGGTCTACAAAACCCTGTTTGAAGCGGGCTTTCTGGTGCTCGCGGTCATATTGCTGTTCCTGCAGAGTTTCCGCGCCACTCTGGTGCCCGCCACCACGGTGCCGGTGACCATTATCGGCGCTTTCGCAGGCATGGCGGCTCTGGGCTTCTCCATCAACCTGCTCACTTTGTTCGGCCTGGTTCTGGCCATCGGCATCGTCGTGGATGACGCGATTGTCGTCGTCGAAGGTGTCACCCATAAAATGGAGACCGACGGCGTCGATGCGAAAAAAGGCGCCATCGAGGCGATGAAGGAGCTGACCAGCCCGATCGTCGGCATCACTCTGGTGCTGATGTCGGTGTTCATCCCGGCCGGTTTCATGCCCGGCATCACGGGGCAGATGTATTCGCAATTCGCGCTGGTTATCGCCGCCACCGCGATCATCAGCGCCATCAGCGCGCTCACATTGAGCCCCACGCAATGCGCGCTGTTTCTCAGACCCGCAAAACCGGGCGCGCGCAAAAACATCGTCTTCCGTGGTTTCGACCGCGTTTATTACCCGGTGGAAGCAGCCTATGTCCGGCTCATCGCGCGCATGGTCAGCCGCGCCGGGTTGTTCTCGCTCTGCGGCCTTGGCCTCATTCTCCTTGCCATTTACGGGCTTGGCCGTATCCCCACCGCCTTCATCCCCATCGAGGACCAGGGCTATATGGTGGTGAGCGTGCAGTTGCCGGATGCAGCCTCCATCGGCCGCACCAATGCGGTGATCGCCGATCTGGACGCGCGGATTGAAAAAGTACCCGGTGTATCCAGCGCCATCGCGATCAGCGGCGTGTCGCTGCTCGACAATTCGGCAAGCCTTGCCAATGCCGGCGTACTCTACGTGATGCTCAACCCTTGGGGCGAGCGCGGCTCGAAAGAGGGGCTGCTGCCGATGTACAAGGCGCTGACCAAGCTGGCCACGGAAACGCCGGGCGCCTCGGTTGTTGTCCTGCCGCCGCCGCCCATCCAGGGGCTTGGTCAGTCGGGCGGATTCCAGGGCGTGCTGGAGCTGCGCGACGGCAGTTTCGATTATTCCAAACTGCAGCAGGTGGCAGACCTCGTGGACCGGGATGGCGATAGCCAGAGCGGGCTGGAGAATATTTTCACCACCTACCGCAGTCAGGCGCCGCAGCTTGAGGCGGATGTGGACCGTACCAAGGCAAGCGCGCTGAATGTGCCGATCGGCGATGCTTATGAGACGCTGCAAACCTATCTTGGCTCGTCTTACGTCAACCTCTTCACCAAATACGGCCAGGTATTCCCGGTGTATGTCCAAGCCGACCCCAATGCGCGCATGACGGCGGCGGAAGTGGGCAGCTATAATGTGCGTAACAGCAGCGGCCAGATGGTGCCGCTCGGCACCATGACCGATATTACCAACACGCGCGGCCCGCCGATCATCACCCTCTACAATACCTACCCGGCGGCCATGATCAACGGCTCCGCCGCGGCCGGCTACAGCTCCGGCCAGGCGCTGGATGTGATGAACGATCTGACAGCCCATGTGCTGCCCTCGGGCTTCGGCTACGAATGGACCGGCTCGGCCTATCAGGAGATTCTCGCGGGCGGCTCCACGGTCATCGTGTTCGGCCTGTCGCTGCTGCTCGTCTATCTGGTGCTGGCCGGGCAGTATGAGAGCTGGATCACGCCGATCACCGTGCTGCTGGCCGTACCGCTGGCATTGCTCGGCACGGTTGCGGCGCTTACCGCACTTGGTCTGGCCAATAACATCTACACGCAGATCGGCCTGGTGTTGCTGATCGCGCTGGCTGCCAAAAACGCCATCCTGGTGGTGGAGGTAGCGCGCGAACATCGCGAGCTTGCCGGCGAAAGCATCGTCGATTCCGCCGTGGCCGCCGCCAAAACCCGTTTCCGGCCGATCATCATGACATCCTTCGCCTTTATTTTGGGCGTTATGCCGCTGGTGTTTGCGTCCGGCGCCGGAGCGAATTCCCGCAAATCCATCGGCATCGCCGTGGCCAGCGGCATGTTGGCTTCCACTTGCATCGCGGTGGTGTTCGTGCCGGCGTTCTATGTGGTGCTGCAGCGGTTCAACGAGCGGTTCGTGAAAAAGGTGAAGGACAAACCAGTCCCGGCTGAGTAGAAGCCAAGCGAATTTATCCTGGTATGATAGTACTTAATATACCAGGATAAACTCTTGTTCAGCCGGTCAGCGCATCTTCGGCATTTGGGTCACCCGGTGCCGTGGCCCAGGCTAGCTCCACCAGTGTGACGATGCGCCGCCCGGCACCGTCCAACTGCACGACGATGAGATCCTGCTCTTCCATATAGCTCAGCACGCGCCGGGCGCGACCCGGTGAGCGTGTCCCATAGGCCCTGGCGATGGCCAGATCGCTGGGGCAGGGTAGGGCCTCCTTGGCGGCACCGGCGAGCATCATGAATATGCCCTGCATATCCTCCGGCAGCATGGAGGCACGCTCCTCAACATTCTGCCAGATATTCTGCTCCGCCATCTCGGCGCTGATCCCGGCCCGCGCCCGTGTCAGCATGCGGCGGAAGGACGGCAAATCCGGCGCCCCGGACCCCAGCCCTTCGATACGGCAACGCACGAGAAAATCCTGGTAAAGCACACCGATGGCACGGAAACCCGCTTCCGGATCGGCCAGAATGGCGGCCAAAATTTTATCCAAGCGGGCGCGCCGTTCCGCCAGCTGCGCCGGGTCAGGCGGTGCTTCCGGCACGTCACGGGGCTCCGTTGTGGCGGGTTTGGCGGCCATCAGCTGGCTGAGCAGATCGGGTGCAGGCGGTGCCGGCGCACGGCGCTTCACCCGTGCTGCCTCGGGCGACGGTGCCGCCAGAATAACCGCGCGCACATCCTCCAGCCCTGACGCGGGCATCGGCATGAGCAGCGGCGTGGAATTGCGCGGCTGGGTTACCGTGGGGCCGATGCGTAGGGACAGCGGGCGGCGGGAGAGGGCAGGGCCGAGCGCCATGAAATGCCCGCGCTCCAGATCGCGGAACGCCTCCGCCTGGCGCCGCTCCATGCCCAGCAGATCGGCGGCGCGCGCCATGTCGATGTCCAGAAACGTGCGGCCCATGAGGAAGTTGGAGGCTTCCGCCGCGACGTTTTTGGCCAGTTTTGCCAGGCGCTGGGTGGCGATGATTCCGGCCAGCCCGCGCTTGCGGCCGCGGCACATGAGGTTTGTCATCGCACCCAGCGACAGTTTGCGGGCCTCGTCGGAGACCTCGCCGGCAACAGCGGGGGCAAAAAGCTGCGCCTCATCCACCACCACCAGCATCGGGTACCAATGGTCGCGGTCCACCTCGAACAGCCCGCCCAGAAAAGCGGCGGCGCGGCGCAATTGGGCCTCGGCATCCAGCCCTTCAAGGTTCAGCACGGTGGAGACGCGGTGCATGCGCGCCCGCTCGCCGGCCAGCTGCAGGCCCTGCTCGGTATGCGCCTCGGCATCGATGACCAGATGGCCGAATTGCCCGGCCAGGGTCACGAAATCGCCTTCGGGGTCGATGATGCTTTGCTGCACCCAGGGCGCGCTTTGCTCCAGCAGCCGGCGCAATAGGTGCGATTTGCCGGAGCCGGAGTTGCCTTGCACCAGCAGGCGGGTGGCCAGCAGCTCCTCCAGGTCGAGGATTGCCGCCGCCCCGGAATTTGTGTGTCCCAGCTCAATTGCTACCGTCATACCGACTCGTAAGCCCCCTACATGAAGGGCTTAACAACCCGGCTCCGGCCAGTCGAGCTAGAGTTCCTTTAAAACGCGCTCTGGCGGCCGCTTACGGGCGTTTGGCTGTGCTCCGGTGCTCACGTACTT
>JAMFRU010000013.1 GCA_026224875.1 Acidocella sp. | reverse complement strand
CACACCGCGGATCGATCAACAGGGGCGGCCATGCCCTTTTTAATCAACCCGACTGGTACACTATTGCGCCGCCATCTGGCACATTTTTCCGCCGCCGTTGACAATAGATGTACGTTCGGCCGACTTCACGCAAATCGGCCTTGCAAATCAGTGAGGACGGTATAGGGTTTCATTCGGCTTCCAGATGAGCCAACGGTCCGCGTAAAGGGCGCAGCCCAATCACCATTGTGACTCGTCACCTGACTTCCTGCCCGACACGCGGACAACGGGCTCTTTTGGAAGGAAGGATTTCGATGGGACAGCCAGCTAGAAGCGCGCCGCAAACATTGCCACCGCGTCCAAATCTCGTTCATTTAAAGAATGAGGCCAAATTCCGCCTCAAAACATTGCGTAAGACCAGCCCCGCGGCAAAACTTGCCGAGGTGCAATTGGCCGTTGCGCGCGATTACGGGTTCAGGAGTTGGCGTAGCCTCAAGGCGTATCTCGAAGAAGAAGCGGCACCGGATATGCCGATGGATGCGGTTGGGCGCCGACGCTATGAGCAATCCCTGCCACGTAAAGAAGTCGCGATCGATCCGGCGCTCCTGGACGGGTATGTAGGCGCTTATCAATTGGCATCGACCGCCGTTTTTACTGTGATGCGGCAGGAGGACCAGCTTTTTGTCAAATTGACAGGGCAGGCACCGTTTCCCGTGTTTCCGGAGTCGGCAACGAAATTCTTTTACAAGGCCCTCCACGCGCAAATTTCATTCATCAATGATGATCAAGGTCATGCCACGGCTTTGATTCTGCATCAGAACGGGCATGAGAGGCGATCTCCGCGGGCTACTCTTCAGGTTGCGGAAGATGCTGCAAAGACCTTGGTGCGACGGATCAAGGAGAAGGTTGCCGTGGCTGGCAGTGAAGCGGCGCTCCAGCGGCAAATTGAGGCGGTATGCAAAAACGATGGAGAGCCGGATTATTCAGAAATGACATCGGAGCTGGCTGAGATTTCCCGGCCGCAAGTGCCCGCGATCAAAGCGCAATTTGATGCGTTGGGGATGTTGCGTTCGCTGGCCTTCCTTGGGGTTGGGCAGCAGGGGTGGGATATCTACCGTGTTGAATTTGAGAACAGCACTGAAATATTTCGAATTTACATCAATGAAAACGGGAAGGTGGCGGGGCTCTTGTTTCAAGGCGGCCCCTAGGTCTGAATAACGATTGGGCTGGGCGGGTTGAAGTACCCGTCCGGTCTTCCCGTGGTTCCAAGATAAAAGGCATGGATGCCCGCATGCGCAAAAGTTTTTGGTCCAGCTTTTTTCAAAAAGCTGGCCTTGCTTACTTCAAATGCTCTCTCAAACGCGGCATCAGCTCCGCCAAATTACACGGCCGATGCCGTGAATCGAGTTGGTATTTGAGGATCTCATCCCACCCGTCCTTAACCGCGCCGGTGCTTCCGGGGAGGGCGAATAAGTAAGTACCATCAGCAACGCCGCCAAGCGCGCGGGATTGCATGGTGGAGGTGCCGATCTTGGAAAAAGAGATCCAGCGGAACAATTCGCCGAATCCCTCGATCTCCTTTTCCATCACCCTTTTATACGCCTCGGGCGTAACGTCGCGTCCCGTTATGCCAGTACCGCCGGTGGTGATGACCACATCCACATCGGGCGCTGCGATCCAGGCGCGCAGCTGGGCCTCGATGGCCCCCACATCGTCGCGGATGATGGCACGGGCGGCCAGGATATGGCCGGCGGCTTCCACGCGGGCGGCCAAAGTATCGCCGGACGTATCGTTACTGGCATCACGTGTGTCGGAAATGGTGGCAACGGCGATGCGCACGGGCAGAAACACCGCGCTCTCGTCGATGCGGCTCATGTCAGTTGGCGCTGGCGACGGCGGTGGCGCTGCTCAGTTCGGGGAAATTGCCCGCGGCCAGCTGGTTCAAACTGGCAGGCGTCAGGCCGATTTCCTCGGCGTAGAGCCAGCTGTCGGCCATCACCTGGCGCACGAAACGGCGGGTCTCGTTATTGGGGATGGTCTCGATGAAGAGCAGCGGATCGGAGCTGTCCTGCAATTGCGCATACCAGGCGGAGGCCGCACCGGGGCCGGCGTTATAGCTGGCGATGATGGCGAGCAGGTTGTTGTCGATGCCCGGCTGCTGGCCGAGATAGGTGATGTAGGCCTGGCCATAGGCGAGGTTGGCGGAGGGGTCGGAGAGCATGCCGGATACACCGGTTTTGCGGTGCATGGTGGCGGCGGTCACCGGCATCAACTGCATCAGCCCGCGGGCGCCGCAGCGTGACACGGCGTTGGCGTTGAAGCCGGATTCGGTGCGGGCCAGCGCATAGACCAGCGAGGGGTCGATGGTGAAGCCGCCGGTCGGGTGGATGGCGGGCAGCGGCAGATGGGCGCCGGCGATTTCGTCAACCGGCGAGGACATTGTGTTGGCGATGGCAATGGCGACATCGGCGAGACCGGCGCGGGCGGCCACGGACATCACGGCGCGGGCGAGGTCCGGGTTTTGCTGCATCTGCGGCCAGAGGGTGCGCAGATTGGCGGCGGCATCGCTGTTAAGGCCAAGCTGCAGCTGCTCGAAGGCGAGATGGCCCTGCGGGGTGGCGTCCACGGCGGTGATATCGGCTTCCGTTAGCGTCGCGGCGAGGCCGGTGGCGCTAAAACCCTGGCCGAGCAGGCGGCCGGCGAGCATGCCGTAAAAACTATCCTGCACCGTCGAGGCCTGGTGCAGCAGGTCCAGGTACAAGGTCGGCTGCATCTGGCGGAGCGCCACGCGTGCGGCCCAGAACTCGCTGGCGGCGCGGTCGTCATCGGAGATGCCGGAAAGGCTGGTGGCGGCGGTAAAATCGGTGCCGGCGCGGGGCAGGTTATTGGCCTGCCAGGCATCGAGCCCGGCGGCGAACCGGTTGTGCCAGGCAGCACTGTCGGGTGCTGAAACAGGGCGGGCGGCGGCGCCGGCGGTCATCGTCTCTTCGGGCAGCGAGATAACCTGCGGGGCGGCCGGCAAATCGGCGCGGCGCAGTTTGTGCTGCATCAGCGCGTAAATTTCGGGGGCTTCGGGTTCCGCGGCGTATTTGCCCCACCAGGCGGTCAACTCGGCCGGCGTGGTGGTGTAGCCGGAGCTTAGGTACAACTGGGCCAGTATGGAACCCATGGCGCTGTCATCGGACAGGCGCGCTTCCATGTTGGCGGCTTCCGTGGTCTGGCCGCTGGCCTGCAAATCCTGGATGCGCTGGTAGAGCGCGACATCAGAGGGCGAGAGCGGTTGCGGCAATACGATTTCGACGCCCCCGGGCGGCGCATTACGCGGCACGGCATAAGCCACACTATCCCCGTTGATGGCGCTAAGCGGCGCTTGGGGGGGCGTGGCTGTTCCCTGGCCTTGTCCCAGATCGGGGGACTTCGCTGCCGCAGCGGTGGGAACCACCACGCCGAGAGCGAAAACGGACACCGTGGCGATCATTGCCAAACGATTCACATTCAGGCGGGAGAGCGTTTGAGTGGCTCCTCGCATGGCAATCCCGTACAACAATACGTGGATGAGATGCAAGTGCCGCCGGTGGGATGAGTCTCAATTAATGAGACGTTTTGAGGGCTTTCAGAGAGTTAACCCCCTCGGTTTCGATCACGTTTTCGTGATAATCGGCGTTTCCAGCCATTCACGGAGCTGTAAAAGATCCTGCCATGACTCGGATTTAGCCATTGGCGTGCGCAATAAATAGGCCGGATGGTAACTCGGCAGGCATGGCAGGGGCGATTCTAGCCCGGCAATATTGGTTTCACGCAATGTTCCGCGAAGGCGCCGGATACCTTGGGCACCAGCCTCCGGCAGCAGGGCTTTGGTGGCCACGGCGCCGAGGGAAAGCAGTATGCGCGGGCGGATGAGCGCGATGTGCCGGTGCAGAAAGGGCAGGCAGAGGGCGATTTCAGCGTCCGACGGCGTGCGGTTGCCGGGCGGGCGCCATGGCACGGTGTTGATGATGCGGATTTTGCCCCGGTCCAGCCCGATGCTGCCCAGCATGCGGTCCAGCAACTGCCCCGCCGGGCCGATGAACGGTCTGCCCGCGCGGTCTTCTTCCGCGCCGGGCGCCTCGCCCACCACAATCACCTGCGCGTCCTCCGCGCCATCGGCGAAGACGAGCTGGGTGGCGGTGTCGCGCAGGGCGCAGCCGGTGAAGCCGTTGAGTGCTGCTTTCAGCTCGTCGAGCGTCTGGCAGGAGGCGGCCAAAGCTGCGGCCTCTGCCGGGCCGGCGGGCAAAGGGGCTCCAGGGTGAGTGGCGGGGCGAGCGGCAGGGCGCTTGGCAGGGGCGGCCACCGCGGCGGGCGGCGGCGCGGAAACACGGCGGTCCTGCGGCGTAGCCAGCAGCGCCTCGTCCGCCCCCCATTCACATTGCAGGCGTAGCGCCTCCACCAGATCCATGGCCTGAGTATAGCCACCCTGCCGAGAGGAACCAGTGCCGGTATTCCCCCCGCGCATGTTATTGAATAAAGCAGGGTGGCAATTCAGCCTAAGGGGACCAAAAAATGTCAGAGGAGCTGCCAGCGCGCGAGGCGATGGAATTTGATGTGCTGGTGGTCGGCGCCGGCCCGGCCGGGCTCACCGCCGCCATCAAGCTCAAGCAGCTGAATCCGGAGCTCTCCGTCTGCGTGGTGGAAAAAGGCTCCGAGGTTGGCGCGCATATCCTTTCGGGCGCTGTCATCGAAACGCGGGCGCTCAAAGAGCTGTTCCCCGAAATCGATGTCGGGCTCATCCCGCTGGCAACGGCGGTGACCGAGGATAAGTTCATCTTCCTTACCGAAACCAAGGCCATCACCTCGCCCATCACCCCGACGTGGTGGAACAACCATGGTAATTACATCGTCTCACTCGGCAATGTGGTGCGCTGGCTCGGCCAGCAGGCCGAGGAGCTGGGGGTGGAAATCTACCCCGGCTTCGCCGCCGCCGAATTGCTCATCGAGGACGGCCGCCTGGTTGGTGTCGCCACCGGCGATATGGGCATCGGCAAGGATGGTGAGCCCACTGACAATTACCAGCGCGGCATGGAGCTGCGCGCCACTTATACTGTGCTGGGTGAAGGCTGCCGCGGTTCGCTCTCGAAACAACTGGAAAAACAGTTTGGCCTGCGCCAGGACGCCGACCCGCAGACCTACGGCATCGGCATCAAGGAATTGTGGGAGGTCAAGCCCGAACAATTCAAGAAGGGCCTGACCATCCACACCGTCGGCTGGCCGCTGCCGAGCGACACTTATGGCGGTGCCGCCATCTATCATTTCGGTGAGAACCTTGTCTCCTTCATCTTCGTAGTCGGGCTGGACTACACCAACCCCTACCTCTCACCCTTCCAGGAGATGCAGCGCTACAAGTCGCACCCCGCCATTGCGCCGATGTTCGAAGGTGCAAAACGCATCTCCTACGGTGCCCGCGCGCTGAACGAGGGCGGCTTCCAATCCCTGCCCAAACTGACCTTCCCCGGCGGCGTGCTCGTCGGCTGCGCCGCCGGTACGCTCAACGTGCCAAAAATCAAAGGCACCCACACCGCCATGAAATCCGCCATGGTGGCGGCCGAGGCTATCGCCGAGGCCCTGGCCGGTGACAAACCCGCCGAGGTGACCAGCTACACGGAAAAACTCAAGGCCAGCTGGGTCTATCCGGAGCTGCATGCCGTGCGCAACGTGCGCCCCGGCTTCGCCAAATGGGGCTTGTACGGCGGCATCATAAACGGCGGTATCGAAATGATCCTGGGTGGCAAATCCCCGTGGACGCTGCATAACCACCATGCCGATAACGAAACGCTGAAGAAGGCCAAGGACTCCAAGCCGATCGTCTACCCCAAGCCAGACGGCAAACTCACCTTCGACCGCCTCTCCTCGGTCTTCCTCTCCAATACCAACCATGAGGAAAACCAGCCGGCGCATCTCACGCTGCTGAATCCGGCCATCGCCATCGACATAAATTACAACGAATACGCCAGCCCCGAGACCCGCTACTGCCCGGCCGGCGTGTACGAAATTGTTGGCGAGGAGGCCGGCACGCCGAAACTGCAGATCAACGCGCAAAACTGCGTCCATTGCAAAACCTGCGACATCAAAGACCCAACCCAGAACATCAACTGGGTCGTCCCCGAAGGTGCCGGCGGCCCCAACTACCCCGGGGGCATGTAGTCCCGGGTGTGCTGAGGGCCGGGGCTGGGGGAGCGGTGATTTGCGGGCCGGCGATGGCGGGGGCCAACGCGACAGGGGGCCAAAGCGACAACGGCGCCGGGAGCTGCCGGCTGGGTGGCGTTTGAGGGGGCGGTGTCAGCCAACGGAAGGCTGGCGTTGGGGTTGGATGGCGGGGCTGCTCGTGCTGCGTTGATCGGCGTTGGGGTTGCTATTGTTGCCGCTGCTTGCGCCTGTGCCTGATATGCCGCTGCGGGCTCGGCCAAGGGTGTGGGGCAGGCTAGCCAAAGTTGCCATGGCTTCATCCAATTGCTGTGGCGGCACGTCGATGGCCAGCACCTGGCGGGCATCGCTGCTGCGCCCGGCGGCGAGTAGCACGGTGGCGTAATCCTCGCGGATTTTCGGTATCGCCGCTGCGCCATTGGCCAGCGGCCCGAGATACTGCAACGCATCGTCAGGGTCGCCGGACAGCGCCATGGCCGTCAGTCTCTCCCAGATATATTACGAAAATATTAACAACATTTTGAGTCTTGCCACATCACAATGGCGATACAACTAAAAGTAGACCTAAATAAGTGCCAGTTCGCCCATAACGGACATGTTTTGTGTATTTGCAAAAAAATGCCTATGCAGCGGGCATGACCATTCGCATTGGAATCGCCGGGATTACCGGCCGCATGGGGATCTATCTGGCCGAGGAAGCCGCCGCCGCAGCGACTCTGGCCGGTGGCACCAGCCGTTCCCGCCCAGCCGGCAGCAGCGTGCCCCATTTTGCCGATATCACGGCGCTGGCGCGTGAGGCGGATGTGGTGATCGACTTCACCCACGCCAGCACCGTGCGCGACCACGCCGCGGCCCTGGCCGCCGCCGAAACCCCCTGGGTGCTGGGCACCACCGGCTATGGGGCGGAGGAGCAGGCGGCCATCGACGTGGCGGCCGCGGTGATCCCGATCATCTCCTCGCCGAATTTCTGCACCGGGGTGAATTTATTGCTTCTGCTGGCCGAAAAGCTCGGCCATGCGCTGGATGCCACGCAATTCGATGCCGAAATACTGGAAATGCACCACCGCCAGAAGGTGGACGCTCCTTCCGGCACCGCCCTGGCCCTGGGCCGGGCCGTGGCCGCCGGGCGCGGGGTGCGGCTGGAAGAGGTGATGGTCTCGGGGCGCGATGGCCACACCGGGGCGCGCCGCGATGGCGAGATCGGCTTTGCCGCATTGCGCGGCGGGCAGATTATCGGTGAGCATGAGGTGCGTTTTACGGCAGGCGACGAGCAGATCACCCTCTCGCACCGCGCCTTTGACCGCCGCGTGTTCGCCTCGGGCGCGGTGCGGGCGGCTTTGTGGCTGCACCCGCAGCCGGCGGGGCTCTACACCATGCGCGATTACCTGCACCTGTAAATTTTTGAGCAACTGTTGACCAACGGGTCCGGATACGTCATCCGGGCCGCCGGAACTTTTTGGGGTTTTGCCACATGCGCGATCGCGGAGAATTTTTGTTCACGTCGGAATCCGTCTCGGAGGGTCATCCGGATAAGGTGGCCGACCGTATCTCAGATACCGTCGTTGACGCCTATCTGGCTGCCGACCCTTACGCGCGCGTGGCCTGTGAGACACTGGTGACGACCAACCGCATCATCCTCGCCGGGGAAGTGCGCGGGCCTGAGAGCATCACCAAGGAATATCTGGCGCATCTCGCCCGTCTGGCGGTGCATGACATCGGCTACGACCAGGAGGGCTTCTCCTGGCGCAATGCCGAGGTCTCCGTGCATCTGCATGCGCAATCGGCGCATATCGCCTTGGGCGTGGATGCGGCCGGTAACAAGGACGAGGGCGCCGGCGACCAGGGCATCATGTTCGGTTATGCCTGCACCGAGACCGAGGCGCTGATGCCGGCGCCGCTTTATTATTCGCATCTCATCCTGCGCCGCATCTCCGAGCTGCGCCGCGCCGCCAACAGCCAGGTGGCCGGGCTGCTGCCCGATGCCAAAAGCCAGGTGACGCTGAAATACGTGAACGGCAAGCCGGTGGGGGCGACCTCGGTGGTTGTGTCCATCCAGCATGTGCCGGGCATGACGCCGGCGATGGTGAAGGAGCTGCTGCGCCCGATCGTGAAGGCGGCTCTGCCCGAAGGCTGGATGCCACCGGAGCATGAATTCTACGTGAACCCGACCGGGATTTTCGAAATCGGCGGGCCGGATGGCGATACCGGTCTGACCGGCCGCAAGATCATCGTGGATACTTACGGTGGTTCCGCCCCGCATGGCGGCGGTGCCTTCTCCGGCAAGGACCCGACCAAGGTGGACCGTTCGGCTGCTTACGTGTGCCGGTATCTTGCCAAGAACGTGGTTGCCGCCGGGCTCGCCGAGCGTTGCACATTGCAGTTGAGCTACGCCATCGGTGTGAGCCAGCCGCTCTCGCTGTACGTGGATTTGCATGACACGGCCAAGGATGTGGATGAGGGCAAACTGGAGCGCACTCTGCGTGAGCTGGTGAACCTGACCCCGCGCGGCATTCGCGAGCATCTGCAGCTCAACCGCCCGATCTACGTGCCGACCTCCGCCTTCGGGCATTTCGGCCGTACGCCGGATGCTGAGCTGGGGACGTTTACGTGGGAGAAGACGGATTTGGTAGACTCGCTGAAATCAGCTTTCGGCAGGTAAAAGAGCAGCTTTTTGAACCTTTGTTGGCGTCCCGATTCAGACTACGCGCTTCGCCACTTCGTCATCGGGACGCGAGCTGCACCAAAAACTTTTGTCCCTGGGGGCGTTGGTCAGGCCAACGCCCCCAGGGACAAAAGTTTTTTGGGTACCTTTTTGTTCACAAAAAGGTACTGCTTCTTCTTGAGGTATTATGACTGTAAAACCCCCGCCCGATCGCCTTTACGGCCGCCACAAAGGTAAAGGCCTGCGCCTGCGCCAATTATGGCTGCTGGCCGAATTTCTGCCGCGGTTGAGCTGGCCGGAGGCGCCGTTCGGCGTTGAGCCGCGCGAGCTGTGGCTCGAAGTCGGCTTCGGCGGGGGTGAGCATGCGTTCGAGCTGGCCACGAAAAACCCGGATGTCGGCTACATCGCGGCGGAAGTGTTCGAGACAGGCATCTGCTCGCTGCTCTCGCGCATTGCCCCGGACCATATCGAGCACCCGGAACCTTTGCCTAACCTGCGCCTGTTCACCGACGACGCACGCCCCCTACTGCGCGGCATGGCGGACGGGGCGCTTTCAAAACTCTTCCTGATGTTCCCTGACCCCTGGCCGAAAGCCCGCCACGCCAAGCGCCGCTTCGTGCATCCTGAACTCGTGGTGGACGCCGCCCGTGTGCTGCGGCAGGGCGGGGAATGGCGCATCGCCTCGGATGACCCGACGTATCAGCAATGGACCGATGAGGTGCTGGGCGCGCAGGAGGTTTTTGCCGTGACACGCACGGATGAACGCCCAGAGGGTTGGCCCCCCACGCGTTACGAGGCCAAGGCCATAGCGGCCGGGCGCCAGCCTTTGTACTGGTCGCTCACGCGCCGCTAAGCACGGCTAGTTGCCGGTTATTTCCGTTTCGTAACGGTACCTAGTGGCCGCATGATCATCCGGCCAACGGGGCCGGGCGGTGTATCTTTGGTGATAAATCCAAATACAATCATAATCCCTCGGCAAAATGTCCACCCTCCAAACAAGAGTAGGATGATACCAAATAATATACAGGGTATGGCAAGCCCAATGGGGTAACTGAGGCCTAAAACGACCATTGCGATACCCAAGCCACTGATAACAATGTTACCAAGCCACGCAGTCAGACTTACGGCTCGAAAGCCTCGTGCCGGACGATGTCCAACGTCAAACTCTGCCATTGCCTACTCGTCCTCATCCTCGTCTTCTTCCTCAAGCCCGAACTGCTGCGCCTCTTCGTCATACTCGAAAATCTCGGCGTAGCGGCCCCAGGAGATCACGGCGCGCAAGGTCTCCTCGGCATATTCGGGGGACATGTGGTCCTCCAGCTCGTCGCGAAACCGCACTGCCGAGGCGCGGTGGTTGCTGCGCTGGTCTATGACCGCGCGGATGGCGGTGATGAGCGGCACATGCGCGCGCAGGGCGTCGCCGAATAATTCCTTACGGTCGTCGGTCTCGGCATCGGCGAATTTGCGGCCCATTTCGGTGAGCAGCAGATCGCCCTCCTCCAGCACGGCAAAACCGAGAAGTTGCAGCGTCTCACCTAAAGGCAGCAGTTCGTCCACCTCGAATTGCAGCGAGGCGGCCAGCGCCGGCAGATCGGCGCGGCCGTGGTACGGCGGGCCGGACAGGGTTTCCATAAGCCCGGCCATGAGGTTGGTGCTGACCGGATAGAGCGGTGTGGCAAAGCCGGTTGGCGCGGCGGCGGCGGGGGCCTGCACCTCCTTTGGCGCGCGGCGGGTCATGATGCCGTAGATATCATCGACCATCTGGCGGAAGGCGGGATCGTAACGGTTGCGCGGGTGCGGGAAGGGCACTTTCAGCTCATGCGCGACGCGGCCGGGATTTGATGAGAACACCAATATGCGGTCGGCCATCAGCACCGCTTCCTCGATGTTATGCGTGACGATGAGGATGGATTTGACCGGCAGCTTGGATTCCATCCAGAGGTCGATGAGATCGGTGCGCAAGGTTTCAGCGGTCAGCACGTCGAGTGCCGAAAAAGGCTCGTCCATCAGCAGCAAATCGGGATGCACCACCAAGGCGCGCGCCAGGCCGACGCGCTGGCGCATGCCGCCGGACAGCTCTTTGGGGTAGGCGGTGTCGTAACCGCCCAGGCCGATCAAATCGATTGCCTCTTCGGAGCGTTCCTCGCGATCATCGCGGCCTACACCCAGAGCTTCCAGCCCGAGCTGCACGTTTTCCTGCACCGTCAGCCAGGGGAAAAGCGCGAAACTCTGGAACACCATGGCGACACCTTCGGCCGGGCCTTTCAAATCCTTGCCGCGCCATTTCACCTCGCCGGAGGTGGGTTTGAGCAGGCCGGAGACGATGCGCAGCAGCGTGGATTTGCCCGAACCAGAGCGGCCAAGCAAAGCCACGATCTCGCCCTCGTTCAGCGTGAGATCCACATTGTCGAGCACCACCAAATCCGCGCTGGCCTCCTTGTGGTAGGCCTGGCGGCAGTTGCGGATGGTGACCAGTGGTTGGGTGATGGGCTGATCCATGGTTCGTTACCCTAGCGTGGTGCGGCGCGTGGCGTAGGCAAACAGCGGGCGCCACAAAATCCGGTTGACGATGATGACGAAGGCCGACATGACGACGACGCCCAGCACGACACGCGGTGTGTTACCCGCCGCGGTGGCCTGGGCGATATAGGCGCCGAGCCCGTGCGCGGTGAGCGTGTGGCTGCCCCAGCTCGCTACCTCGGCCACGATGGAGGCGTTCCAGGCCCCGCCAGATGCGGTGAGCGCGCCGGTGATGAAGTAGGGCAGAATACCCGGGATCATCACTTTGCGCCACCACAGCCAGCCCTTGATGTGGAAATTCGCCACCGCCTCTTTCATGTCGCCAGGAAAAGCGGCGGCCCCTGCGATGACGTTGAATAGCACATACCATTGCGTGCCGATCAGCATCAGCGGGGTCAGCCAGATGTCCGGGCTGACATGGAAATACACGATGAGCAGCACCACCGGCGGGAACAGCAGGTTAGCCGGGAAGGCGGCGAGGAACTGCGCGACCGGTTGCACGATGCGCGTGGTTTTGGGGCGCAATCCGATCCACACGCCGATCGGCACCCAGATGATGGAGGCGATGATCATGAGCACGATGACGCGCAGCAGCGTGTAGAACCCCATCAGTAGCGCTGTGCCCAAATCGCTCCAGTGTAAAGTGCTTGAGATGAACAGCCAGATCTTCCAGGCGGCAAAAGCGGCGGTAAGGGTGATGAGGGTGAACCAGATGGTGTCCACCAGTTTCGATGGGGCTGCGTTTTCGTCGATTTGCCGTTTGGCCGGCAGAGCCAGGCGCAGGCGGGTGAGGGCGCGCATCCATTCGCTGAGCACATCGCCGATGTCCTGGAACAATGCCGTGCGGCGCAGCAGTTTCAGCATCCAGGGCTCGGGGCCGGCGATGGTGGCGGTGGTCTCAAAACGGAATTTGCCGGACCAGGCGACCAGCGGGCGGAACAGCAGCTGGTCGTAGAGCAGAATGACCACGAGCATGGCGATGATGGCGTAGAAGATCGCCTTGAGGTTCTCTTGCTGCAGGGCCGTCGCCACGTAGGAGCCGATGCCCGGCAGGGTGAAATTGGTATTGCCGACCGTCACGGCCTCCGACGCCACCACGAAGAACCAGCCGCCGGACATGGATAGCATGGTGTTCCAGACCAGGCCGGGCATGGCGAAGGGTACGTCGAGCCGCCAGAATTTTTGCCAGGCGGAGAGGCGGAAGCTGCGCGAGGCTTCCTGGAGGTCGGCGGGCAGGGTGGTGAGCGATTGGTAGAAGCTGAAGGCCATGTTCCAGGCCTGGCTTGTAAAAATCACGAATACCGAGGCCAGCTCCGCGCCCAGCACTTTACCCGGGAATAGCCCGAGAAAGAACACGGTGGTGAAGGTGAGGAACCCCAGGATGGGGACAGATTGCAGAATGTCGAGAATGGGGATGAGCACCATGCCGGCGCGGCGCGATTTGGCCGCCAGCGTGGCGTAGGTGAAGGTGAACAGCAGCGAGAAGGCCAGGGCCGCGAACATGCGTGCGGTGGAGCGCAAGGCGTAATAGGGCAGCCACATCGGGCTCAAATGAATGGCCGTGTTCTGGATGCTGGCAATAGGGGTGGCGATGGTGCCGCGCCCGACGCCGACAAGGGCAATCAGCAGGCCCATGACCAGCAGCAGGGCGGCCCCGTCCCAGCGGTTCGGTAAACGGCGCCCGGCCAGGGCAGTAGGGGTGTAATTGCTCATGGTGCCGCCTGGCAGTCGGGGTTTTGGAGCCCGCCTGGAAACTCGTTCTGGCGGCCATTTGACGCGGCTTTTCTGTGCGCCGGTGCTCACGTACAAGCGTACGCTGCGCTCCGGTGCTCGAAAACCCACGCCAACTGACTCACCAGAGCGAGTTTCCAGGCGGGCTCCTCACGTCCCTTAACCAGGGTACAGAGCTTTGTCACCCCTGGTTGGGGTTGCGCTTTTATGACAGCGCGGCGGAGTGGGTTTGCGGAATGGGGTGGCCGTCGAGCGCGATGACGGAGCGCAGGGAGAGCGCATTGCCGGCGAAAATGGCTTCGGCCGTTAGGAGTTGTGCCGGGGTAAGCCGGGCCTCCCGCACGCGTCCGGCCTCCAGTAGTGTTGCGCGCAAAATGCCAGGCAAAGCACCGTCTGCCACGGGCGGGGTGAACCAGGTGCCGCCCAGATGCACAAACAGGGTCGCGGCGCTGGTCTCGGCGACAAAACCCTGATGATTGAGCAATAGCGCGTCATCGGCGCCTTGTTCGGCGGCCTCGATGCGCGCGAGCACACCGGGCAGATAGTTCAGGGTTTTGATCCGGCTCAGCGGCGAGGTTTCGTCGCGCCTTATGCTGGCGGTGATGAGGCGCAGCGGGCCACCCGGCGGGGGTAAAGTTGCGGCGGTGATGAGCAGAGTTGGCGTGGGGGATGCAATGGGCGCCAGGCCGCGTGGGCCAGGGCCTCGGGTGAGGGTGAGGCGGATTGCCGCCTCGGTAAGTCCGTTGGCTTCCAGCAGGCTACGCGCGGCGGTATCCAGCTGGGGTAAGGTAAGAGGCACGGGAATGCGCAGTACAGCGGCGCCATTGGCCAGCCTTGCATAATGCCGGTGTAGCTCCGGTACGGCGCCGTCCTGCGCCGCCATCGTCTCGAACAGTCCATCGCCGAGTAGAAATCCGCGATCGGCCGGGTCGATGCGCGCCTTACCGACGGGTAGAAGCGCGCCGTTGAGCCAGATTTTATCCATTTCCGAGCGCCAGCAGCGGAGAGATTTTCAGCATGGCTTCCTCATATTCGGCGCGGGAAGAACTGTCCCAGGTGATGCCGCCGCCGGCCTGCGCGTAAAGAGTATCGGCCGCGGCGGTGATGGTGCGGATGATGATGGCACTGTCCATGGCGCTGTCAAAGCCGATCCAGGCCAGCGCCCCGCAATAGGCGCCGCGCGGGCCCAGCTCCAGCTCGTCGATAATCTGCATGGCGCGGCGTTTGGGCGCGCCCGTAATGGAGCCGCCGGGCAGGGTTGCCGCCAGCAGGTCGAACGCATCGAGCCCTGGGCGGAGTTGCCCGGTTACGGCGGAGACGAGGTGATGCGCCTGGGCAAAGCTCTCCACGGCAAACAACTCCGGCACCTCGATGGAGCCGATGGCGCAGACCTGGCCAAGATCATGCCGCAGCAGATCGGTGATCATGAGGTTCTCCGCCCGCTCCTTGGGGCTTGCCAGCAGGGAAGCGGCATTTTCCGCATCCAGCGCAGGGTCCGGGTGGCGCGCGGCGGTGCCTTTGATGGGCCTTGTCTCAACATGTCCATCCGCCTGCAGGCGGATGAAACGCTCGGGCGAGGCACTGACCAGGCCGTACTCCCCGGCATCGATACAGGCGGCGAAAGGTGCCGGGCTCAATGCCCGCAACGCCATGTGCAACGCCGGCAGAGTAGCGCCGTGCGGGCGGGGGGCGGTGTAGCGGAACGTAAAATTAGCCTGATAGACATCGCCCGCCGCGATATAGGCGCGCAGCCGCTCGTGCCGGGCGAGATAGGGCAGCTCGCTCATTTCCGCCGTCCAATCCAAACCGGGCAGTTTTTGCGCTGGTGAGGAGGCGCTAAGGCGGGATGCGATATCCGCCAGCCCCTCTTCTGGCCCTAGATAATGCAGCCGTTGCGTGGCGTGGTCGAAGCCGAGCAGGGTGGTGTACAGCCCGAACCAGCCGCCGGGCAGGCCCGGCATCTGGGCAAACCGGCTTTGCACATCTGCGGCCTGCCGGGCGATATCGTAGCCAAGCCAGCCCACGGCGCCGCCTTTGAACGGAAAAGGCCAGTCGGCCAACTGCACCGGCCGGTGCGTCGCCATCCAATCGCGCAGGCGCGAAAACGGCTTATCTTCCAGCGCGATGGCGGCCTCGGGCGCCAGGCAGAGATAGCTCACATTCGCCCGAGGATCGCCGTGCGCGGAACTGTCGAGAAATGCCACGCCCGGGCCGGACAGAGCCAAAAACGCGGCGTCCGGCGCAGTCCAGGGCAGTTCGGCGGCAATCATCATGTGCCGCTTTTGGCCGCGCGCGCCCCCTGCGGCAAGCGGGGCAGCAAGCGTGCGGCAAGCGGCTCGTTAACTGCGCCGTTTAACGTAGGTGCTTTTTGCGCCGGCCGGGCTAATCTGAGCGCGAACGCCCCGAGAACGCCCCGAGAACGCAGCGAGGAGCAGTACGTCATGCCTGCACTACAAAGACTGTTCGCCGGTTTGGACCAGGCCACGCGGGCGCGGCTGGCCGGGCTGTATCTGTTCCTCGGTTTTGCCAACATCGTCCTCTGGGGCGCGGCCCTGGTGCTGTTCCACCATTATCCGTTGCTGCTGGGCACGGCCTTCCTCGCCTATAGTTTCGGCCTGCGCCATGCGGTGGATGCCGACCATATCGCCGCCATCGATAACGTGACGCGCAAGCTGATGGCCCAGGGCCAGCACCCGGTCGGTGTGGGGTTTTTCTTCTCGCTGGGCCATTCCACTGTGGTGTTTCTGCTCTCGGCGGCGGTGGCGATTACCTCCGTGGCCATTAAAAGCCGGTTCGCCGCCATCGAGGGACTGGGCGATATTATCGGCACGCTGATCTCGGCGACATTTTTGCTCGCCATTGCCGTTGTGAACATCATCATCCTCACCTCCATCATCGCCACGTTCAGGCGCGTCAAAGCCGGCGGCGTGTATTCGGATGAGGATCTGGACATTCTGCTGGCACAACGCGGATTTTTCGGCCGCATGTTCCGGGCTTTGTTCAGCCTCGTCGGGCGCAGCTGGCAGATGTATCCCATCGGCCTGCTGTTCGGCCTGGGGTTCGATACGGCGACGGAGGTGGGCTTGCTCGGCATCTCGGCAGCCGAGGCCTCGCACGGATTGCCGATCTGGTCGATCATGCTGTTCCCGGCCTTGTTCACCGCCGGCATGGCACTCATCGACACTACCGACTCCATCCTCATGCTCGGCGCCTATGGCTGGGCCTTTGCCAAACCGATGCGCAAATTATTCTACAATATCACCATCACCACGGTCTCGGTGCTGGTGGCCCTGGTCATCGGCGGGCTTGAAGGGCTGGGGCTGGTGCAGGACCAATATAATCTGGCCGGCTGGTTCTGGGACGGTATTGCGGCACTGAATGATCATTTCGGCATGCTCGGCTATGTCATCATCGGCATTTTCGCGGGCGCCTGGGCTATTTCAGTCACAATTTACAAGGCGGGGCGGTATGATGAGGTGAAAATCGCGGTGGAGTAGCTAACCCGCTCAGTTATCCCTGGAACAGCAGCAGCAGGTAAGCGCAGAACAGCACGATGTGAACGGCACCTTGCAGCACATTGGTACGGCCGTTCGCAAACGTTACAATGCTCAGCACCAGCGTCAGCACCAGCATTACCACCGCACTGGGCGGCAAGCCGAGGGAAAGCCGCAGCCCGGTAAACCAGCCGCACACCACCATGGCCGGAATGGTGAGCCCAATGCTCGACAGCACCGAGCCCATGAAAATATTCACCGAGCGCTGCAGCTGGTTGTTGATGGCGGCGCGCACGGCACCCAGAGCCTCGGGTGTGGCGATTAACAAAGCGATAAGCGTGCCGCCGAGGGCCTGTGGCGCGTGAAATTGATGCAGCAATGTCTCCACCGGTTCGCCCAGATGCTCGGCCAGATAGACCAGCGGAATCATATACGCCGCCAGCAGCAGCGCATGCGGCCAGGCAGGATGCCCATGTTCGGCGCCGGGCTCGTTTCCGGCCTGCGCGAAATAGCCGCGGTGCCGCACCGCCTGCACCGCCAGAAATGCGGCATACAGCCCGATAGAGACCACGGCGATGAACGCCTCCTGCGGCGCCGACAAAAAGGGGCCCGGGGTGGTATTGGTAAAATCCGGCAAAATCAGCGCAAACACGGTGAGAGGGATGATCACGCCGAGATAGGCATTGGCACTTTGCAGGTTGAACTGCAGCTCCAGATGCCGCCACCCGCCTGCCAGAAGTGCGATGCCGGCCGTGAGGTTGAGCAGGATCATTACCACCGCATAGATCGTATCGCGCGCAACACCGCTGCTGTCCGCACCGGAATTCTCGGCCCCATGCGTCATGAGGGCGGAGATGGCCACAACCTCGATGATGGTGACGCTGAGGGTAAGGATGATGGTGCCATAGGGCTCACCAAGGCGCTCCGCCAGATGCTCGGCATGGCGCACCACTGAGAGCGTACAGCCCAGGGCTGGGACGATCAGCAGAAGCAATGCCAGAACCGGGTGGGCGGGCAGCCCAGCCCAAGCGATGCCGCAGGCCGCCAACGCAATGAGCAGCATATATTCCTGAGCGGCAGAGCGGGCGGCGGCGCGCATGCTCAGTGCCCGGTGCTGCCGAAACCTCCCGCACCCCGCGCGGTGGCGTCCAGATCATCCACCTCGTCCCACGCCGCGCGCACCACCGGCGCCAGCACGGCCTGGGCGATACGCATGCCGCGCGTGACGGTAAAATGCTCTTCCGAGGCGTTAAGCACGATCACGCCCACCTCCCCCCGATAATCCTCGTCAATCGTGCCGGGCGAATTGGGCAGCACGATGCCGTTCTTCAGCGCCAGGCCAGAGCGCGGGCGGATTTGCAGCTCATAGCCGGGGGGCAAGGCGATGCAGAAGCCGGTGGGGATAAGCGCGCGGCGGCCCGGCGCAATGGTGATTGGTTTTTCCACGGCGGCCAGCACATCGGCCCCGGCGGCACCATTGGTGGCATAGGCAGGCAGATCGAGCCCCACTCCATGCGGCAGGCGCTTTAGTTTAACAGGCATTTTCATTCAAAAAATTCCCCGATTTTTGTGCTGAGTTTCTGCGCCAGTGCGGCCTTGCCCATGCGCGCCCAGGATTCTGTTCCCTTGGCGGTGATGAGCAGCACTTCGTTTTCATCGCCGCCCATGATGCCTGTGCCGCCGACATTATTGGCCACCACCCAATCGCAGTTTTTCCGCGCACGCTTGGCGGTGGCGTGTTCCTCCAGTTTTTCGGTCTCAGCCGCAAAACCCACGACCAGGCGCGGGCGCTGCGGGCCGGGTTTGGAAATTGTCGCCAGAATATCGGGGTTTTCGGACAGGTTAAGGGCAGGGGGTTTGCCGCTACCGTCTTTTTTGAGTTTCTGCGTGGCTTGTTCCACGTGCCAATCCGCTACGGCGGCGGCGCATACGGCGATGTCGGCCGGTAGTGCTGCCTGCACCGCCTCGAACATTTCGCGCGCTGTCTCTACCTTCACCAGCGTCAGCCCAAACGGATCGGGCAGGTTCACCGGCCCGCTGATCAGTGTGACGCGCGCCCCCTGTGCCGCAAGTGCCGCCGCAATGGCATGGCCCTGCTTGCCCGAGCTGCGGTTGGCGAGGTAGCGCACCGGGTCGATCGGCTCATGCGTCGGCCCGCTGGTGACGATGGCGTGTTTGCCCTTGAGTGGGCCATCGTTGAGGGCGGCCTCGATGGCGGCGAGAATAACCGGCGGCTCGGCCAGACGCCCCGGCCCGTATTCGCCGCAGGCCATGGGCCCTTCATCCGGCTGCACCACCAGCACGCCGCGGTTTTGCAACAAGGCTATGTTGGCTTGTGTGGCGGCGTGCTCCCACATGCGCACATTCATGGCCGGTGCCACCAGCACGCGCTTGTCGGTCGCCAGCAGCAGCGTGGAGGCTAGATCATTGCTCAGCCCGCCCGCCATTTTCGCCAGAATATTCGCAGTGGCGGGGGCCACCACCACCAGGTCGGCGGCGCGCGATAGTTCGATATGCCCCATCTCGCTCTCATCGGTCAGCGAAAAGAGGTCCTGATACACTTTTGCACCCGTGAGTGCCTGCAGCGAGAGGGGGGTAACAAACTGCTTGCCCGCCTCGGTCAGCACGGCGGTAACGCCATACCCAGCCTTGGCCGCCAGCCGCACCAGCTCCAGCGCCTTATACGCCGCAATCCCGCCGCTCACGATCAGCAGGATACGCTTCATAGCCGCCAGCCCGCATGAATGGCCGCAATCCCGCCCGACAGGTTGCGATAGGTGACGCGCTCAAACCCGGCCCCCTCGAACATGGATTTTAGCCGCTCCTGGTTGGGAAACATGCGGATGCTCTCGGCGAGGTACTGGTAGCTCTCCGCATCTTTGGCGATGAGCTGGCCGAGCTTGGGCAGCGCCTTGAACGACCAGGCATCGTAGAGTTTTTCCAGCGCCGCAATCTGCAACTGCGAAAATTCCAGCACGAAAAACCGTCCGCCGGGTTTCAGCAGCCGGTAGGCCTCTTGGATCACGTTATCCTTATTCGTGCAGTTGCGCAGGCCGAATGCCATGGAAATGCGGTCGAAACTGCCGGCGGGGAGGGGGAGGGTCTCGGCATCTGCCACCAGAAACTCGATATCGGAGAGGTGGCCTTTGCTGGCCGCCCGGTCCTGCCCGACATTCAGCATCGAATCGTTGATATCGGACATCACCACCGGGCCGCCGCCGCGCTTGAGCCAGCCAAAGCTGATATCCCCGGTCCCAGCCGCCAGATCCAGCAGTCTGTAATGCGGGCGGGGGTCCAGCGCATTCAGAAACTCATGCTTCCATAGCCGGTGGATGCCCAGCGACATCAGATCGTTCATGATGTCGTATTTCGGCGCCACGCTATCAAAAACCTCGCGCACCTTGCTGGCCTTGGCGGCGCGCGGCACGGTCTGGTACCCGAAATCAGCGGTCTCGCTTGCTTGCAGGGAAGAATTGTTATCGCTCATGACCCCTAGTATAGCCTTGTTTTGCAATGCCGGAACTCCCCGAAGTAGAGACAGTAATGCGCGGCCTCGACGGGCACCTGACGGGCCGCCGGATTGCCGTGGCACGCCTCAACCGGCCCGATATTCGCTTTCTGGTCCCCCCCGAGCTGCCGGCGGTGCTCGCTGGAGCGGTGGTGCTGGGCTTCCGCCGGCGTGGCAAATTCATGCTGATGCGGCTGGACAGCGGTTATTCCGTGCTCATCCACCTCGGCATGTCCGGCCGTATGCTGCTCGATGCGCCGGCTGCTTTGCATGAGCATTTGAGTATTGAGACGGAGGAAGGTGGGCGCGTCGGCTTCGTCGACCCCCGCCGGTTTGGCGTGCTGGACCTGCTGCGGACGGTGGATGAGGACGGGCATAAGATGCTCGCCGGCATGGGACCGGAGCCGCTGGGCAATGAATTCTCCGCCCCCGTGCTGGCGGCGAAGCTGAAGGGCAAGGGCACGGCAATCAAAGTTGCCCTGCTCGACCAGCGCATTGTCGCCGGAATCGGCAATATTTATGCAAGCGAGGCCCTGTTCCGCGCGGGCATCTCTCCCACCCGCGCGGCGGGCAAGGTATCCCGATCGCGCATAGAGGCGCTGGTCCAATCCATCCGCGAAACGCTGATCGAGGCGATTGCGGCGGGCGGGTCATCGTTACGGGACTACGTGCAGCCGAGCGGGGAGCTCGGGTACTTTCAGCACGCCTGGAAGGTTTATGGGCGGACCGGGGAGGCCTGCGAGAAATGCCCCGGGGAGCCGGTTTGTGCGGGGATAAAGTGCATTACGCAGGGCGGGCGGAGTACGTTTTATTGCGCTAGGACGCAGAAGTAGACAAAAATGATGCAGAAACCGCAACCCATAATCTTAGCTGAAGGGTCAGCAGAATTTCAACTGGTGGTTTCTGAGCAATGGCCCTCATTGCGTCCGACCTATTCCACCCATAAGCTTGACGAGGGTGTACTGATTGTAGGCGTCACAGTAGATGGTAGGTTCACAGCAAGCATAGGAAAGTCGAAGGATTTACCTATTTATTCTGTCGCTACGGGGCAGTTTAGGATAGTGCATTTTGGATTTGTGTTCTTTGCAGTTACTTGGGAAATACCTGGATTTTTAAAGATATACATAAACGGAGAACTGGCGGCTTGTTCGGATGATTTCTCTTTGTATTTTAAATACAGGGCAATTACTGTGAGGCAAACACCAGGTATTCAGGGCGTTGACTATTCTCTCAAAAATGATGGCGCTCTGAAAATACGTAAAAAAGAGTTCGATTTATTGCAAGCAAGAAAAGCGAACGATTTTGCCGGGCTATCATACCTAAAATCGGCTCTCGCGGACGAAATAAAGCAGATTGAGGATCTGCTTTTGCTCATTCGATCGGGTAATATGGCCCATATCAGAGGATTGTCTTCTCGACTCAGACTGCTCTTGTCGCGGAAGCGGCAATCTCCTTTGTTACAAACGATAGCCGGAGCGTTGAACGCAGCGTTAATTATTTACGCAGTCCCAGATCCCGAACAAGCTCCCGGCTTATCGGATAAACCTAGTTACCTTGTGACACACTATCCAATTAGAGGCGCAAAAACAGAAAGAACCCCAAACCCAGTTGATATCGACGTTTGGTTGAGTTTCGTTGGAATGTACGTTGGTGACATTGCGCTGACAAATGACAAGTTAATAACTGACATTGGCAACACGGTTGGTTCTCACCTTGATCCTAAAATCGTTGCATCTGTATCTATATTAAAGTCGCAAAGTCATCTCGGAAGCTTAGATGGGTCACAAGACTTCTTTAATAATTTCTTGCTTGAATTGGGCGAAGTCGTTGTTGTTTTAGGCCGCCAGCCAAGCGCCTTGTTTTCTAAGTAACCTAGTTGGATGAGTGGAACGTAGCTTACTCCATCGATGTTTGCATTTCACCTCGACCTTTCGCCAACCTGCCACCGTGCTCGATGTCGTCAAGGACGCTTCGCGCCGCCAAGGGCGGTGGCCTGTGGCCATCCCTGACAACATCTCCGTGCGATGGCATGCACGAATGCAGGTCGGGATGGAGGAACAGGTTCGCTTGATAGAACAGTGGAACGTGTTTGATTTGTGCCCTCCACACCTAAACCGTCATTGCGAGCGCAGCGTGGCAATCCATTTTTCCCTCTATGGCACGAAAGATGGATCGCCACGCTACGCTCGCGATGACGACCAAACTTGTTGGGACTTTTGACTTACACCGCCGCCGCCGCACACCCACCCGGCCTGAGATACCGCTCCGTCGAGCCCGGTGCCTCAACCAGCATATGCGCCGGGCGGCTTGGCCGCAGCACAAGATTGCCGGCGCAATTCGGGCAAACACCCTGCAGCACATCACTCGCGCAATCACGGCAGAACGTACATTCAAACGTACAGATAAACGCATCCCCGCTCGACGGCGGCAAATCGCGGTCACAACATTCGCAGTTCGGGCGCAACGCTAGCATCCCCCGTCTCCTTCTCACAGCAGCCAAAAACAAAGCACGGCGCGGACCAAAAATCCACGCCGTGCTCGTCGCTTTTACGTCGCTTCAAACAGGAGCAAAAATCACTCCGCCGCCAGCGCCGGCGAAATCTCAGACTCGGAAATCCCCAAAGCCTTAGCCACACCCAGCCCATAAGCCGGATCAGCCTTATAGCAATTGCCGATATGCCGCAGCTGAATAAACTTCGGCGCCCCGCCAACAGAACGCGCCGTATTCTCAAACAGCAGCTGCTGCTTCTCCGGCGTCAGCAGCCGGAACAAAGCACCAGGCTGGGAATAATAATCCGCATCCTCACGGTGGTTCCAATGGTCCGCAACCCCCTCGATGCTCAGCGGCGGCTCACGGAAATCGGGCTGCTCGTCCCATACCTTGTACGAGTTCGGATTATACCCGATCGTCGCGCCGTGGTTGCCATCCACCCGCATCTGCCCGTCACGGTGATACGAATGCACCGGGCATTTTGGCGCATTCACCGGGATCATGCTGTGGTTCACACCCAGACGATAACGCTGTGCATCGCCGTAGGAGAACAGCCGCGCCTGCAGCATCTTATCCGGCGAGACGGAAATACCAGGCACGAGATTGCCCGGGTTGAAAGCCGATTGCTCCACCTCCGCAAAGAAATTCTCCGGGTTGCGGTTCAGCTCCATCACCCCAACTTCGATCAGCGGATAATCCGCATGCGGCCAAACCTTGGTGAGGTCGAACGGATGATACGGCACCTTGGAAGCATCCGATTCCGGCATAATCTGAACTTCCAATGTCCAGCGCGGGAAATCCTGATTCTCGATGGCATCGAACAAATCGCGCTGATGGCTCTCGCGATCCTTGCCTACAATCGCTTCAGCTTCGGCATCGGAGAGGTTTTTAATCCCCTGATGCGTGCGGAAATGGAATTTCACCCAATACCGCTCATTGGTCGCGTTGATGAAGGAGAACGTATGCGAGCCGAACCCATGCATATGCCGGTAGCTGGCGGGAATGCCGCGGTCGGACATCACGATCGTCACCTGGTGCAGCGCCTCGGGCAGCGAGGTCCAGAAATCCCAGTTGTTCTGCGCACTGCGCAGATTGGTCTTCGGGTCGCGCTTCACCGCATGGTTCAAATCCGGGAATTTCAGCGGGTCACGCAGGAAGAACACTGGGGTGTTATTGCCGACGAGATCCCAATTGCCCTCTTCGGTATAAAACTTCACAGCAAACCCGCGAATATCGCGCTCGGCATCCGCCGCCCCGCGCTCACCCGCCACGGTGGTAAACCGCGCGAACAACTCGGTCTTTTTGCCCACCTCGGAGAAGAGTTTTGCACGCGTGTATTTGGAAATATCGTTGGTAACAGTAAAACTGCCATAAGCGCCCGAGCCCTTCGCATGCATGCGCCGCTCGGGGATCACCTCGCGGTCAAAATGCGCAAGTTTTTCCAGCAGCCACACATCCTGCATCAGCAGCGGCCCGCGCGGGCCGGCGGTCATGGCATTTTGGTTATCCACCACCGGCGCACCGAAGGCGGTTGTCAGTTTCGGTTTGTTTTCGCTGTCTTCAGCCATTGCAGTCTCCTCTTGCCTGTACGCGCCTGTTTGGGCGCTGGTTGCGGACACTCTTTGGGAGTTGCCAGCATTCAACCAGAAAAGGACGTTATCAAGCTCCGGTCTATTTGTTAAATGGATTGTTTTGTACGTTTCTATCGTATAATTCGATTAAATTTGACATGTCCTTGTTATGTAGTGGTTTTTAAATATGTGCCCCGGCAACTACCGGGCCGCCTAACCAATAATTTATGTCTGCCCGCGTTATTTCACGGCCAGCGCAATGGAAACGGCGGCCTGGGCCAGCTCATCATTAAGCCCGGCCATCGCCATGCCTGGGCTTAAATTCAAATCGCGCTGGTTTGAGAATTGATATTGCAGGTTGGGCTTCGCCTCATAGCTCCCGCTCACCAGCATTTTTTGGCTGGCGGTATCCGTGGTGCGGTAGGTGAGGTTGATCGCCTGTTTGTAGTTTTCCAGCGGCGCCTGATGATAGCCGTAATTCGCCACCACCACATCGAGATAGGAAAATGCTGCAACACCGGGTACGGCTTGCACGAAAGCTTTCACCGGCCAGGCCATGGGTACGATCGTAACCTGATACCCCTCGGTGGTGAGGTCCTGCACCAGATCGTTCAAAAACATAGAAGGGCCGGAAACCCCCTGGTTCACCATAATGTCACCGAAATTATCCGAGCGCCTGGTGCGCAAGACCCTGAGCCCGGCAGCGCCCGCGGGGCCGAACATCAGTGCCGCACCGCCTTTAGCATTTTTGGTCGTGGCATCCGGCTGGTCCGGCATATAAGGGGTGATAATCGAAATGTTTCGCACCGCCTGCGCCACAGCAGGAGTAACAAGCGCAACCGAACAAAACAGCGTTAAGCAAATAGCGCGTACGGGACAACTTCCAGACTAATTTCGCCTGAGTTTGCCCCAGACATTAACCCTTCGCAACTAGCGCTTACGGTGTAGCGGAACCCGCCGGAGAGCTATCGTTGAGCTTGCCGACCACCGCCTTGTTCCGCCCGGCGGCCTTGGCACGGTACAGCCCGTTATCGGCCGCCTGCACCAGCGCGCGCGCGCCCGCATCCACATCCAGCCTTGCGATACCGATGGAGATGGTGAATTTGCGATGCGGAAATTCCGAGCCCGCCACCAGCCCGCGCACACGTTCCGCTACCACAATGGCATCGGTAAGGTCGGTGGAGGGCAGAATGATGACAAACTCCTCGCCGCCATAACGCGCCAGGAAATCATACGGCCGCAGCGATGACATCAGCACCCGCGCCACGGATTGTAGTGCGGTATCGCCCGCCGGATGGCCAAAATTGTCGTTATATTCTTTGAAATTATCGATATCGATGAGCAGCATCGACAGCGGTGCGCCGGTGCGTTTGGCGCGGGAATATTCCTCGGTCAGCTTCTGGTCATAGGCGCGGCGGTTGGGAATGCCGGTCAGCGCATCGGTGATATTCTGCTGGCCAAGCTTGGCATTGGCATCCGAGAGTCCAATCAAAGTGCGACGCATTTCCAACAATTCCATAATCTGGCGCGCCAGTGTCTCCAGCGCCTGGCATTGCTCGTGGGCCAGTGTGCGGGAGCGGCGGTCCAGCACCGTGAGCGCGCCCAGAATATCGCCGGCCGGCGAGTAGATCGGCATCGCGCCGTAGAAGCGCAGTTTGCCATTGCCGTGCAACAGCGGCAGCACGGCAAAGCCTTCATCCAGGCTCATATCAGAGATTTGCGTGACCTTGCCGGGTTGCAGCACCATGCGCTCGCACAGCAAAGCGGCGGCCGGCATATGCAACGGCCGGTCGGCAAAATTGCCAGTGGCGAAGCGGGACTTCACCCATTGCTGATTACGGTCGTAAAATGTGATCAGTGCCACGGGCGCGGCACACACATAGGCGGCCAGCCGCGCGATGTCGTCGTAGGATTTTTCCGGTGCGCTATCAAGGATCTCATAGCTTTCCAGGGCCAGCAGACGCGCCGATTCTTCCTCTTCGCGGATGATCTGGTTCGCCAAATGAGCGGCCGATACGCCGTGCCGGACTTCAAGAATCTCGTTCACGTTTTAAACCTTTCCTAATGTGAGTTCATACTGCCCACGGAAAGGTTAATTAACGGTGAAATTCGATGATCCATCACCCGGAACTCAAAAAACACTCAAACAGCAACGCGGGCTGAATTAATATTAAGCACACATACGGCCCGGCATGCGCCGTACAAACCCGGTATTAAAGCGCCTGCACCGCCTTCAAAACATCCTCGGCATGCCCGGCGACTTTCACTTTCGGCCAGTGCTGCGCGATCTTGCCTTTCGCATCCACCAGCACGGTAGAGCGTTCAATTCCCATGTATTTTTTGCCGTACAGGCTCTTCTCACCCCAGGCGCCGTACGAGTCGATCGTCTTAATCTCCGGGTCCGAGGCCAGCGGGAACGCGAGCCCGTATTTTTCGGCGAATTTCTCCAGCGCCTTCATCGAGTCCTTGGAAACACCGATGATTGTCACACCGAGTTTGGAGAAATCAGGCATGCCTTCCTGGAAGGCGCAGGCTTCTTTGGTGCAGCCTGGCGTATCGGCGCGCGGATAAAAATACAGTACGAAGGGGTTTCCCTTCAATTCTTTCAAAGAGACGGTCCGCCCTCCGGTGGCGGGCATGGTAAAATCGGGTGCTTTGTCGCCGATGCTCAGGCTCATTTGTTTGCTCCTCTGATGATACGACTGAAAATCTCGCGCACGTCTGCCGCTGTTTCCGCCATGCCGGCGCGCAGGCCGGATAAATCGATGCTGTCCGTTGCCCGCAGCAAGGGGGCGAGTGTCGCCGGTGGCGGGGTTTCGGCATCATCGGGCAGGCCGGTGATGCGGTTGATGCCCTGGATGCTGCGCCAGAGAAAATCCGCCTGCGCCAGTAGGGCCGAGTCGTCCGGGCTGAGCAGGCCGGCCGCACCCAGGCCGATTATCGCCTGCCTGGTGTTAGGCTGGAACAAAGCCGGCCGCGCGGGGCCGTGGATCAGCTGCAAGGCCTGGGCGATGAACATCACCTCCATCATCCCGCCCGGCATGGTCTTCACGTCCCAAAGTCCACGCGGTGGCAGTTCCCCGGCCAGTTTTTCGCGCATGGCGGCGGTGTTGGCGAGAATTCTGGCCTCCCCATCGGCGCGGCATAGAGCCTCGTTAATTGCGCCGCGTACAATCGGCGCAAAGCCCGGCGTTGCCGCCAGCACGCGGGCGCGGGTCAGGGCCAGCCGCTCCCAGGTCCAGGATTCATGCGCATGGTAGTGGCGGAAGGCGGCCAGTGACACCGCCACCGGCCCATGGTTGCCCGAGGGCCGCAGCCGCATGTCGATATGGTAGAGCTGCCCCTCCTTGCCGCGCGCCGTTAACGCGCCGGTAAAGGCATGGCTGAGCCGCACGAACCAGGGGGTGGGGGCGATGGCCGTTGGGGCATGGTCATACAGCATCATCAAATCGAGGTCCGAACCGGCCAGCATTTCGCCAGCCCCGGCCTTGCCGAGAGCGACCACGGCAAAGCGCGCCCCGCGCACGGCACCATAGCGGGCTTTATGCGCCCCCAGCACCAGCGGCAGCAGCAATGAGAGGGCGGATTCAGCCAATGCGGTGCGCAGCTTGCCGGCCGCATCGGCATCCATGCGTCCTTCCAGCGTGGCCACGGACAGATGAAACTCCTCCCGCCGCACGAACAGCCGGGTGATGGAGGTGGCCTGTTCCAGATCCGCCGCCTCGGCTAATTGGCGTTTCAGCACCGGCTTGGGGGCGGCAAACCGGGCGGTGGGGTTCAGCAGCGACTCCAGCGCGTAAGGGTCCTGCGCCAGATGTTCGGCCAGCGCGGGAGCGGCCCCCAGCACGGCGGCCAGGCGGCGCAGCAACGCCGGGTTGCGCCGGAACAGCGAGAGCAGCTGCACCCCGGCACGCTGCTGGCCCAGCAACGTGTCGAAATGTGCGAAGGCCCGGTCCGGGTCGGGCTGGGCGGCTAGCGCGTCGAGCAGCAATGGCACCAGCCCGTCCAGCATTTCGCGCGCGCGGGGTGTGCGCAGTGCGGGCATTCTGCCGCTGGCCCAGTCGCGCAGCCGCTCCGCTATATGCCGCTCGTCGCGAAAGCTCAGGCTGTGCAGCAGGGTGCGGAACGCAGCCGGCGGCGGGCCGTCAATACCGGGATCGACCTCGGCATGGGGTTCCTCTTCCGTATCGAAGAAATTGCGGAAATGCTTATGCACCCGGCCGAGAAGCGCGGGGAAGGTTTTGCGGAAGTTCGGCTCGCCGAGAAAAACGATGAACGCCTCAAGCCCGGCCTCGGTGGCGGGCAGGGCGTGGGTCTGGCGGTCGGAGACCATCTGCAGCCGGTGTTCCACCCGCCGCAATTCGCGGTAATCGGCGGCCAGCTCGCGCGCCACCCGCTCGGTGATGTGCCCGGCCTTCACCAAAGCAGGCAGCGCGTTCAGCGTCGCGGAAATCCGCAAAGCGGATTCCTGGCCACCCCACACCAGCTCCAGCGTCTGCACGATAAACTCGACCTCGCGTATGCCCCCGGCCCCGCGCTTCACATCCTGCCCCAGCAGGCTCTGCCCGCCGATCTGCGCGTCGATCTGCCGCTTCATGTCGTGAATATCGGCTATGGCGGCAAAATCGAGGTATTTGCGCCAGATGAAGGGGCGGATGGAGGAGAGGAAATGCTCGCCCAGGGCGATATCCCCCGCCACTGGCCTTGCTTTTGAAAACGCTGCGCGCTCCCAGGTGCGGCCATGGCTCTCGTAATAGGTGAGCGCCGTGGGCAGAGCCACAACGGGGGGCGTGGCCGAAGGGTCCGGGCGCAGCCGCAAATCGACGCGGAACACGTAGCCCTCCTCATCGCGCGCTGAAAGGAGCGTCGTGAGGTCACGGGCGAGGCGCGCCATCTGCCCGGCGGATTCGGGGCCGTAGGCTGCATTATCGGGGTCGTAGAGCAGCACCAGGTCGATATCTGAGGAATAATTCAGCTCCCAGGCGCCGAGTTTGCCCAGGCCAAGGGCTACAAACCCGCTGCCGCGCTCAGGCTCCTCGGGGTAGGGCAGGGTAATATGCCCCGCCTCGTGCAAACCCAGCAGCAGGTGCCGCAGCACCGCGCGGAGCGACAATTCCGCCAGCTCGGAAAGTGCGCCGGTGATGCGCTCCAACGGCCAGAGCCCGCCGATATCGGCAATGGCCAAGGCCAGCGCCACGCGGCGCTTGATCTTGCGCAACGCCGCCGCCAGTGCCGCCCGCCCCATGTCCGGCGCCAGCTCGCGCAATTTCTGCAGCAGTATCGCCACATGCGTTTCCGGCCCGCTCTTCATGCAGGCCAACAACGCGGCCGAGTCGCGCAAAGCCAGATCGCGCAAATACGGCGCATTGCCGCCGCAAGCCGTCAGCAGCGCTGTCCCTTTCGCGGTTGCGGCAAATTTCCGCTCCGCCGGGCCCAATGCTGCAAACTCCGCAATCAGCCGTGCCGCCGCCGCGGTATCCGCCGCGCGCGGAAAAACCGCTAACGGAACAGGTGGTACGTTCGGCTTGTGGGGTGGGCGCTGCATCTGGCAAGCAGAACAGGATGAAGATGCGCGCGGGTCAAGCCGGGAGGATTTGTTTAGAGGCGGCGCACCAGCTCGGGCGCATTGCGATGCTCCTGTTCATGCTGGTGCTGGCGGCTCTAGGGCTGTTTGCCTACTCCCTCTCGCGCCACCCCATGGAAGTGCCGCATCTCGCCTCCTGGCTTGCCACCATGGCTTCGGGCGACGGTATTACCGTGCGCGTGGAAAAGGCCGAGCTGGCCTGGGCTGGTTACAGCCAGGGCGGCGGTGTTCCTCTTGTGCTGCGGCTGAGTGACATCGAGGTGCATAACGCTGCCGGCGTGCTGCTGGTGGAAATCCCCAAAGCCGATTTCGTGGTGCCGCCCACGGATCTGTTCGGCGGGCGCGAGGCGATCCTGCTGCGCGCCAGCGCGGCCCGCCTGTCGGATCGTGCGACCTCCGCCATTCAGGCGCCCATCACCGTGCATGCCAACATCTGGCCCGGCGCCGGCTACAGCCTGGCGCGCGGCGCGTTTTTCGTCAGCATCGGCCCGGGCATGCTGGGTGCCAAGGGTGTTGGCATACCCATCACCAGCGCCGGGTTTACATTACGCACCGCGCCGGGCGCTGTGGATATCAGTGACGGCGCCATCACCCTGACCCCGGCTGGCGCAAGCACGCCGCATGGCAGTTTCACCTTCACCGCCCGCCGGACCAAGGACTGGGCCGGCAGCCTGCGCGCCACCATCGATGCGGTGCATGCCGAAGACCTAGGCCAGTATTGGCCCGAACCGGCCCTGACCCTCACCCGGGATTGGGTGGTCAGCCATATTACCACCGGCACCGCCAGCAACGCCGATTTCACCTTCACTCTGGCCGCCCCCGGCGATCTCTCCAGCCTGCGCCTGACCGATGCCGTGGGTGGTTTCGACGGCACCGGGCTGACATTGTACTGGCTGAGCAACGGCATGCCAATCACCGGGCTCAACGGGCGCTTTGCCATGCCCAATGCGGATGAGATCGTCATCACCTCCTCGGCTGGGATGCAGGGCAATGTTACCATCCGCACCGGCACAATGGATATCACCGGGGTGAGCCATAAGGACCAGACCGGCGTGCTGACCATGGGCGTGGCGGGCGATGTGCCGGCGGTTTTGGCCGTGCTGAATGCCCCGCCATTGCACCTTCTGGCGCACACCCCGCCGGAGCTGGGTGCCGCCACCGGCGATGCCGAGGGCCAGCTCAACATCACCATCCCCTTCAAGAAGGATCTGGTGCTCGACGATGTTACCCTGGCGGTTACGGCCAATGTGCATAACCTCACATTGCCCAACATCCTGCCGCCGCTCGGTGCCCGCAATGGCGAGGTGCAGGTGCAAAGCGATGGCCACAGCCTGCACCTCCAGGCCAAGGGCGAATTCGCCGGCGAGCCCGCGAGCTTGGTGCTGAATGAGGATTTCACCGGCGCGGGCAAGGTCGATCTGGCGATGAAGGGGCAGGCCGGGAGTCAAATCTGGCATCTGCTCGGTATGGGCAGCGCCACGGCGCTCAACGGACCGGCCGGTGGCACTGCACCCTTCACCATCCACCTCACCGGCGCCGCCACGGGGGCGCAAACCGCGGTGCTGCGGGCTGACCTCACCCCGGTGGCGGTGGCGCTGCCGGTGTTTGCCTGGGACAAGAAAACCGGTGCTGCCGGGGATTTCGCTTTGACCGCGCAATTGCGCAACGGCGCCTTCGAATCGGTGCGGAATTTTGCCGCCCATGCCCCGGGGTTGAGCCTCGAAGGTGTGCAGCAAGGCGGGGGGCTGACCTTCAGCGCGATAAATATCGGCCGCACCCAGGCCAGCGGCACGCTCGCCTGGCCCGCCACGCCGGACGATGCCTGGACGCTGAATTTTTCCGGCCCGGTGCTCGACATCCGCCAGCCCCAGCCCAGCCATGAAGCGCCCAGCAAGGCATCCAATGCGAGGGCTCCCGCCCCGCCGCCGCCGCCCGCCCCGCCCAGCGGTCCGCGCTGGCAGACGCAGCTTAGTTTCGACCAGCTTTATTTGGCCGGTCCTCCGGCGCCGGCAGCGCAAAAATTTACCCTCACCGCCAACGGGCGCGGCGCCACAGTGCTGCTGGCGAACGGGGCGGCGCAGGGGCTCGATTTCAGCATCACCCCGAAAACCATCAGCAGCCAGGCGCTGCTGCTGCACGCCACCGATGCCGGGTCGTTGCTGCGGGTTCTGGGGGAATATGAGCATCTGCAAGGCGGTAATCTGGAGCTGAAGGCTGTGTATGGCGGCGGCCAGCCCATCACCGGCAAGGCGATATTGCTGGAAGCCCGTTTCGTCGACGCGCCGGATGTGACGAAATTGCTGGAAGGGCTGACCCTGTACGGCCTGGCCGACGCCGCCTCCGGGCCCGGATTAATGATTTCCAGGACAGAAATCCCGTTCACCTACGAAAACGATGTGCTGCTCCTGCACGCCGCGCGGGCCCATTCCAGTTCGCTCGGCTTCACCGCCAGCGGCAGTATCGACCTCGCCGCGAACAGCTGCGACCTCGATACCACCATCGTGCCGCTCTACGCGCTGAACGCGCTGCCGGGGAAAATCCCGTTCATCGGCCGGTTGTTCTCGGCCGAGAAGGGTGGCGGGCTGTTGGCCATGCGGGCACATATTTCCGGCCCCATCGGCCATGCAAAAATTGAAATCAACCCGCTCTCCGCCCTCACACCCGGGTTTCTGCGCGGCATTTTCGGGCTGGGGGAGGCGCTGAAAAAATAAGGGACAAACCTCGCCTTTTTGGCGAAATTTGCCCTTATATAGCTGGCGAGGCTTACGCCTTAGATTGTTGGGCGAGGCTTACGCCTCGATTAGCTGGGCGAGGCTTACGCCTCGACGTCAATATGCGGCGCAGCCCCCGCCGGCGGTTTGGCAACCACAACCATGGCAGGGCGCAGCAGGCGCCCGTTGAGCTGCCAGGTCTGGGTCCAGGCCTGGATGATGGTGCCGGGCGGGTGCTCAGCACTTTCCTGCTCGGCCATCGCCTGGTGCAGATTGGCGTCGAACGCTGCCCCGGTTGGGTCGATGCGGGTGATGCCGTTGCGTTCCAGCAGGGCTATGAACGAGCGCTCGATGCCCTCGAACCCGTCACGCATCTTACTGATAATCTCGGGCTCATCCTCGGTGCGCTTGGGCAGCGAGGTAATGCCGCGGGTTAAATTCTCAGCCGCTTCGGCCACGTCGCGGCCGAATTTCTGCAGCGCATAGGCGCGGGCGTCATCCACCTCACGCTTGGTACGCGTACGCAGATTGGCCATCTCGGCCTCGGAGCGCAGCCATTTATCGCGCATCTCCTGAAGCTCCTGCTCCAGCGTGGCGATACGCTGCTCCGGCGTCTCCGGCGGCAGTTCTTCCTGAGGGGGGATTTCGGTCTTGTCAGTATTCTCGGTCATGCGGCGGAATTAGGCGAATTTGCGGCCCGAAACAAGGTGAGGGGGGCGCCATTTGGGTGGCGGTTACGCAGATTCGGCTTTTCCAATGGCTGCCGTTGGCCTATATGGATTGAATAGGGAAAAGAAACGACCCGCATAAATCTGGGGTCCATGGATTAATCGGGACCGAGAATAATGAACAAGCTCGCCCACACCGTCAGTGCTTTGCTGGTATCGCTTGTAGCCCTAAGCGCGGTCGTGCTCGTTTACCAGCACTGCGAAGCGCCGAAAGCCACATATGCCGCACTCCAATCCTCATCGGCGGGGCTTAGCCTCGGGCCCTGAGAGACTGTTTGAGAAGCCGCTCTGGTGAGTCGTATAGTGGTGATTTTTGAGCACAGGAGCGCAGCGTACCCTTGTACGTGAGCACTTGCGCACAGAAAATCGCCGCTAGACGGCCGCCAGAGGGGCTTCTCAGACAGTCTCTGAGCGGGGCTAATCCCGCTGCCACACCCGCCAGGCCCCGACCGGGTTTTCCGCCCCCACATTGGCGCGTTCGGCGGCCATATCGGCCAGGCGCAGGGCCACGGCGGCGTGTTCCAGCACTGAGGAAGCATCATCGCCGCTGCCGGACCAGCGCGGCGCCACGCCCACGGTGATGGTGGCGCGTTCGGGCAGCATGGCGGGCAGGCTGGTGCAGAATTTGGAGGCGCGCTCGCCCCCGGTGAGGTGATCCATGCCGTCGCACCATAGCGCGATGGTGGTCTCATCGATGCGCCCCAGCAAATCGGTCGGGCGCACGATGTCGCGCAGCTCCTCGGCCAGGCGGATGGCGACGGCGCTGCGGAATTTGGCGGAGCTGCGGGAAAACCCGAGATACAGCAGTGTGCCGGGTTGCTCTTCGACATCCAGCCGGTCGAACCGCCGGGCGATATCATCGCCAAAGGTGCGGCTGGACCAGAGCCCGGTCTCGGAATCCAGCATTGTATTGCCGCGGCTCAGCGCCGGGTCGTCCGGGCGGCCGGCGTGGCGGTCGGGCAGGGTCAGCTCGGGTGTGTCCATATCGAACAGCAACCCGTAGGTGCCGGTAACCTGCCCGCCGGTAATGCGCGGGGCGAGGGAGAGGCGGTAGAAGGCCGAGCCGCCATCCAGCTGCACCAGCCGCACCTTGCCGTGCCAGGCCATGCATTCCGTGCAAATTGTCGTGATGATGGAGCGGAACTGCGCCGCACTCAGCGCCTCTTCCTCCGCCGAGCCGCCGGCCAGCAATGTTGCCAGCTCCACCCCCAGCAGATTGGCGGTGGGCTGGCCGAGCGCCTTGCCGGGGCCGAAACCGGTGAATTGGCCCATCGGGTCGGTCTCGAAAGCGAGATCCGCCAGCATGGCGGCCACGGCAAGCCAGGAGGTGCCGGGGGCGGATGCCAGCGGCGCGGAGAGCGAGAGGGGGGAGCTAGTCATGCGATGTTTCTAAAGGCCATACGTGAATAACCTCTTAACCAGAGAGCAATATTGGCCGCGTGTGTTGACCGTGTGCGTTGACATTGTGCAGTGCAAACGTTCATGCTGTTGTCATGTTAAGAAGTTTGAGGCGCGTATGAGCAAGGACCTGAAATCCATTATCGAGAATGCCTGGGACAGGCGCTCCGATATCTCCCCGACCACCCAAGGTGCCGTCCGCAACGCCGTTGAGAGCACGCTGGAGATGCTCGATAATGGCCAGATCCGCGTGGCCGAGCTGGAGGGCGAGGAATGGATCGTCAACCAATGGGTGAAGCAGGCCGTGCTGCTGTCGTTTCGCATCCATCCGAATCAGCTGGTGGAAGCCGCCGCCGGCGGTGCCCCGGCCTTTGATAAAGTGGGCCTGAAATACGATAACTGGAAGCAGCACCGCTTTGCCGCCGCCGGCGTGCGCGTGGTGCCGGGTGCGGTCATCCGTTACTCCTCCTATATTGCTCCCGGCGTGGTGCTTATGCCCTGTTTCGTGAATGTCGGGGCGCGCATCGGCGAGGGTACGATGATCGATACCTGGTCCACCGTTGGGTCCTGCGCCCAGATCGGCAAGAACTGCCATATTTCCGGCGGTGTCGGCATTGGCGGCGTGTTGGAGCCGTTGCAGGCCAATCCGGTGATTATTGAAGATGATTGCTTTATCGGCGCGCGTTCGGAAGTGGCTGAAGGTGTTATCGTCGGCCAGGGTTCCGTGATTTCCATGGGCGTGTTCCTGGGCGGCTCGACCAAGATCGTGGACCGCGAGTCTGGCGAAGTGTTCTATGGCAAGGTGCCGCCTTATTCAGTGGTGGTCCCCGGCACGCTGCCTGGGCGCCGTACCCGCATCGGCCTGCCTTCTCCGAGCCTGGCCTGCGCGGTCATCGTCAAGCGCGTTGATGCGCAGACGCGCTCCAAGACCTCCGTCAACGAGCTACTGCGCGCGTAAATCATGGATCCGGTCAGTCTCGCGCGCGATCTGGTGCGCTGCAATTCCGTCACCCCGGCGGATGGCGGTGCGCAAGCCGTGCTCATCAATATACTTGAAGAACAAGGCTTTGTGGTCACAAAGCTGAAGTTCGGTGAGATCGAGAATTTCTTTGCCGAACGGGCTGGCCCCGGCCCGCGTCTGTGCTTTGCCGGGCATACGGATGTGGTGCCGCCCGGTACCGGCTGGGCGCATGACCCGTTTGCCGCCGAGGAGATCGAGGGCATCGTCTATGGCCGGGGTGCTGTGGATATGAAGGGCAGCATCGCGGCCTTTACCGCAGCGGCGGCGGAAATGCCGGGGCATATTTCGTTCCTCATCACCGGCGATGAAGAGGGTGAGGCCATCAATGGCACGGTCAAAGTGCTGGAATGGATGGCGGCTGAGGGCAAAATCCCGGATTTCTGCGTGGTTGGCGAGCCGACCAGCGTGGCGCGGCTGGGGGATGTGGTGAAAGTCGGGCGGCGCGGCAGTTTGAATGCGCGCATTACCATGCCGGGGCGGCAGGGCCATGCGGCCTATCCGCATCTGGCCGATAATGCCGTGCATAAGATTGTGCCGCTGCTGGCCGAGCTGGCCGGTACGGTATTAGATGATGGTAATGCCTTCTTCCAATCTTCGTCACTGCAGATCACCACGATCGACGTCGGTAATCCGGTGACCAATGTCATCCCTGGTACGGCCACGGCGCGGCTGAACATCCGGTTCAACGATGGCCACTCCGGCGCCAGCCTGACGGCGTGGTTGCGCGACACGCTGGATAAATACGAGCCCGCGGCGACGCTTGATGTCAGCGTGTCGGGCGAAGCCTTTCTAACCCAGCCTGGCCCGGCAATCGCGCTGCTGACCAAAGCCATTAAGGACGTGACCGGGGTGACGCCGGACCAGAATACCGGAGGCGGGACTTCGGATGCGCGGTTCATCTCGCGCTATTGCCCGGTGGCGGAATTCGGCCTAGTCGGGGCCACAATGCATAAAGTGGATGAGGCCGTGCCGATTGCCGATTTGTTGCAGCTGAAGACGGTCTACAAGGCCTTGATTGGCGCATTTTGCGTATGATCATGCGCGGGCTGTGGCGGCTGGCCAAATGCGAGCGCGCCGGCATTGCCGAATTCGGCAGCGATCTGAACCATTTTTACGCCTCGCTGGCACCGCTTATCGGTATTCCGTTGGCAGGCGCCATGGTCACGGCACTGCATGGCGCCTGGCAGCAGGCGGTGGTTGGGTTTCTGGCCCGGTTGGTGGTGGTGCTGCTGCTCCCCGTGGCGGTTTATGAATTCGCGCGGCTGTTTGGGCGCGAGAAATTCTGGCTGCGCACCGCAACCGCGCTTAACTGGTCCTTTTGGGTGCTGTTCCCCGCACTGCTCGTGGCGGCGTTTTTCGGTGCCATTCTGGCCCAATGTGGGCTGGGCATCACCGTAGCCGAACTGCTTACCCTCGGGATCGTGGGGCTGTATCTGCTCTGGTACCGGCTGTTTGCGCTGGCCGCCGGCCTGAGTGTGGATTTCTGGAAGGCCGGGGTGATCCTGCTGGTCAGCTCCGTGGCCGTGCTGATTGCCACCGCTTTGCCGGTGCTGATGGGGCTTGGCCCCCAGATGACCTTCCCCTCCTCCTGAAGCCGCCGAAGGACAGGTAACCTCTGAAGGGTTGGGGCAGTTACCTTTTGTCATTAACGGGTAAGGTGCTGCGCGCGACAAACCCAACACAATTGGCTATAGGCGCCCGACCTCCGGGATAGGGTGGCGGAGTCACGGTTGTGGTTTCATTGCCTGGGGCAATTGAACCGAGGCCGCTCCGGCACCAGCTTTCGGGGGGCTGGGTATTCAGGGGAGCATAGCATTGGCGGAACCGGCGAAACGGCAGCGCGGACGGAAACGCTGGTATATTGCGGGCGCAGTTGTGCTGCTCATAGCGTTCATCTGGTGGCGCCATTCGGGCGGCACGGCCAAGCACGCGGCGGCCGCCCCCTCGGTGGGGGTTGCCAAGGCGGTTACGGGCAATATGCCGGTCACGCTGGATGAGCTTGGCACCATCACCCCCAATGCCACAGTTACCGTGCTGCCGCAGATCAGCGGGTATTTGACCCAGGTGGCCTTTACCGAGGGCGAGGATGTCACCGCCGGTGAGTTTCTGGCGCAGATCGACCCGCGCCCTTACCAGATCCAGCTGGAGCAGGACCAGGCCGCCTATGCCAAGGACCAGGCGGTGCTCGGCCAGGCCCGTTCCGACCTTGCACGCTTTGAAAAACTGGCCACGCAGGATAGTATTTCGGCCCAGCAGGTGTCCGATCAGCGTTACCTCGTGGCGCAGGATGCGGCCACGGTACTCTCTGACCAGGCCAATATCGACACCGCCAAGCTCAACCTTGTTTATTGCCACATTACCTCGCCGGTTGCCGGGCGCGTGGGTCTGCGGCTGGTGGATGTCGGCAATTACGTCACCTCCGGCAGCACGACCGGCATTGCGGTGGTCACCACCATAGCGCCCACCACGGCGATATTCTCGGTGGCGCAGGCGGACCTCGCCCCGGTGCTTGTGCGGCTGGGGCAGGGGGTGCAACTCGCCGCAACCGCCTACGCCAGCGACGACACGACCAAACTGGAAGACGGCGTTTTGGCCGCGGTGGATAACCAGGTCGATACCTCGACCGGCATGGTGAAGCTGCGGGCGAATTTCGCCAATGCGGATGGGGCGCTGTTCCCCAATGAGTTCGTCAATGTGCATCTGCTCGTGAACACGGTTCAAAATGCTGTGCTGGTGCCCTCAAGTGCGGTGCAGACCGGCGCGCCCGGGACTTATGTTTATGTGGTGCAGCCGGATAGCACCGTGCATGTGCAGGTGATCACCGCCGGGCCGACCGATGGCACGAATACCGTGATCACCAAGGGTGTTGCCGTGGGCGATACGATCGTGACCGACGGCATAGACCGGCTGGCCGAGGGCATGAAGGTGCAGGCGAGCACGCCCGCCGCCACGGCAACCGGTGCTGCCGGCGCCCAGGCGCAGAACGAAGTGCCGGGAAAGAAGCATCACCACAAGAAGAAGAGCGGTAGTGACGGCACAGCCGCTCCAAACGATAGCGGTTCTGCTGCCTCGTGAATCCGTCAAAACTCTTCATCCTGCGGCCGGTTGCGACATCGCTGCTGATGATCGCCTTTGTGCTGGCCGGGCTGGTGTCGTTCAAATATCTGCCGATCGCGGCTCTGCCGGATATCGATTACCCGACGATCCAGGTGCAGACCTTCTACCCCGGCGCCTCGCCTGATGTGATGACCTCTTCCGTGACCGCCCCGCTGGAACGCCAGTTGGGCGAGATGGAGGGGCTGCAGCAGATGCAGTCTTCCAGCTCTGCCGGGGCCTCCGTTATAACCCTGCAGTTCGATCTGTCGCTGTCTTTGGATGTGGCCGAGCAAGAGGTGCAGGCGGCAATCAACGCGGCCGGGAATCTGCTGCCATCGGACCTGCCGGCGCCGCCGATTTACGCGAAAGTGAACCCGGCCGATGCGCCGGTGATGACGCTGGCGATTACCTCCAAAACCATGAACCTCACCGATGTAGAGACCATCGCCAATACGCGGCTGGCCTCGAAACTTTCGGAAATTCCCGGCGTGGGGCTGGTGACCATCAGCGGCGGCAATACGCCGGCGATACGCGTGCAGGTGAACCCGCAGGCTTTGGCATCGTACGGGATCTCGATCGATAATATCCGCACCGATATCGCCAACCTCAACGTGAATGCGCCGAAGGGCAGTTTTTCCGGCCCGGCCCAGACCTATACGATTAACGCCAATGACCAGATTACCCAGGCTTCGGAATATACCAAACTGGTGATCGCGTATAAAAACGGCACGCCGGTGTATCTGGGCGATATCGCGACGATTATTTCGGCACCGGAGAATGCCGAGCTGGGCGCCTGGGCCAATCGCACTCCGGCCATCGTGTTGAATATCCAGCGCCAGCCTGGGGCAAACGTTATCGCCACGGTGAATGCAATCAAGCGCGCGCTTCCCACCCTCACCACCGGCCTGCCTGGGGATGTGACCGTGGCGGTGATGAGCGACGGCACCACCTCCATCCGCGCTTCGGTGAGCGATGCGGAGCTGGATTTGTCCGTGAGCGTGGCTTTGGTGGTGCTGGTTATCTTCGTGTTCCTGCGCAATTGGCGGGCCACCATCATTCCCAGTATTTCGGTGCCGGTGTCGCTCATCGGGGCGCTGTCGTTCATGTATCTCGCCGGTTTTTCCATCGATAACCTCTCGCTGATGGCACTCATCGTCGCGACCGGGTTTGTGGTGGATGATTCCATTGTGATGATCGAGAATATTTCCCGTTACGTGGAGATGGGCGACACGCCGATGGAGGCCGCCTTGAAGGGCGCGGGCCAGATGGGATTCACCATCATTACGCTGACGGCCTCCTTGCTCGCGGTGCTGATCCCGCTGCTGTTCATGGGCGATGTGGTGGGGCGGCTGTTCTCGGAATTCGCCATTACGCTCGCCTGCACCATCGTTATTTCGGCCATCGTGTCGCTCACTTTGGTGCCGATGCTGTGCTCGCGCCTGCTGCTGGCCAAGGAGGACACGCATCCCAACCGGTTCGAGAACTGGAGCGAGACGCAGTTCAACCGGCTGATCGCGTGGTACGGGCGCGGGCTGATCTGGGTGCTGGCGCATGTGCGGTTGACGCTCGGCGTGGCCGTGGCAGCACTGGTGCTGACCGTGCTGCTGTATGTTTTTATCCCGAAAGGATTTTTCCCGGTGCAGGATGTCGGCGTCATCCAGGGCATAAGCCAGGGGTCGCAGAGCACCTCCTACGCCGCCATGGCCGAACACCAGCAGGCGCTGGCCGACGCGATTTTGAAGGACCCGGATGTCGTCAGCCTGACTTCCAGCATCGGTATTGACGGGACCAACACCACGCTTAACCAGGGCCGCTTTCTGATTAATTTGAAACCCAAGAACGAGCGCAGCCTTTCGGCGTCGCAGATCATTCCGCGGTTGAATCAGGAGGTGGCCAATGTGCCGGGCATAGCGCTGTTCCTGCAGCCGGTGCAGAGCCTGACGCTGAACACCACCGTGGCGCCGACGCAGTATCAATTCGTGCTGGAAGATCCCAATTCGGCTGATTTCACCACCTATGTGCCGCAGTTCATGGCCAAGCTGCAGTCACTGCCGGAGCTGACCGATGTGGCGAGCGGGCTGCAGGCCAATGGGCAGTCGGTGTACATCACCATCGACCGCACCAATGCCGCACGGTTCGGGATAACGCCGGCGACGGTGGATTCGGCGCTGTATGATGCTTTCGGCCAGCGCATCATCTCCACCATTTTCACGGAGACGGATCAGTATCGCGTTATCCTCGGTACCGATCCGGCGCAGATGAATTCGCTGGCGGCCCTGGGGCATATTTACCTGCCGTCCTCTGCTGCTTCCGGCGGGCAGGTGCCGCTTTCGGCGATCTCCACGTTCCAGATTCAGAACAAGCCGCTGGTGATCGAGCATCTCGGCCAGTTCCCTGCCACCACCATCTCCTTCAACCTCGCTCCCGGCGCGTCGCTGGGCCAGGCGGTGAATGCGATCGAGGCGGCGGAGAAAGACTTGAAGTTGCCGGCGGCGATTCAGACCACTTTCCTCGGTGCCGCGGCCTCGTTCCAAAGCTCGCTCAGTAATGAGGTGTTTCTGCTGCTGGCCGCGATCGTTACGGTCTATATCGTGCTGGGCGTGCTCTATGAGAGTTTCATCCACCCGGTCACGATCCTCTCCACACTGCCGTCGGCTGCCATCGGCGCGCTGTTCTTCCTCTGGGTCTCGGGCGAGGGGCTGGGGGTGATCGGCATTATCGGCATCGTGCTGCTCATAGGCATCGTGAAGAAGAACGCGATTATGATGATCGATTTCGCGCTGGCTGCCGAGCGCGGCGAGGGCAAGTCGTCGCGCGAGGCGATTTATGAGGCGGCACTGCTGCGCTTCCGGCCGATTTTGATGACGACTTTGGCCGCGATGTTCTCAGGATTGCCGTTGATTTTCGGCGGCGGCATGGGTTCGGAATTGCGCCAGCCGTTGGGCATTGCCATTGTGGGCGGGTTGCTGGTGAGCCAGGTGCTGACCTTGTTCACCACGCCTGCGATCTATCTGGCGTTTGATGGATTGTCGCAGCGGCTGCGGCCGCGTTCGCCATGATTAGTGCGTTATGAACATCTCGGCCATTTTCATCCGCCGGCCGGTGGCGACGATCCTGCTTACATTGGGTATCGCGCTTTCGGGCATTCTCGGCTTTATGAAAATGCCGGTGGCACCGCTGCCGCAGATCGCCTTTCCCACCATTCAGGTTATGGCGACCATGGCGGGTGCCAGCCCGGACAGCATGGCCTCGACCGTGGCGGAACCTTTGGAGCGCCACCTCGGCACCATCGCCGATGTGACGGAGATGACCTCGCAATCGGGCGTGGGCACTACGCGCATCACCTTGCAGTTCGGGCTGGACCGTAACATCAACGGTGCGGCGCGCGATGTGGAGGCGGCGATCCAGGCGGCGCGGGCGGATTTGCCGACGACGCTCCGCTCCAACCCGAGCTATAATAAGTTCAATCCGGCGGATGCGCCGATTATGGTGCTGGCGCTCACCTCCGATACGTTAACGCCGGCCCAGCTCTATGATTCCGCCGATTCCGTGCTGGAGCAGCAATTCTCGCAGATCAACGGCGTGGGCGATGTCGAGCTTGGGGGTGCGGCACTCCCCGCCGTGCGGGTGGAGCTGGAGCCGGGGCCGCTCGCGACCTATGGCATTGGGCTGGAGGATGTGCGCGCCGCCATTGCGGCGGCCAATGCCAATGCGCCGAAAGGCTATTTCAACACCGCCGGTACGCGCTACCAGATTTACACCAATGACCAGGCGAGTGTGGCGGCACAGTACCGCGATCTTGTCATCGCCTACCGAAACAACCAGGCGGTGCGGCTGGCGGATGTGGCGCAGGTTACGGATTCGGTCGAGAATTTGCAGAATGCCGGTTATTATAACGGCAAGCGCGCGGTGCTGGTCATCATCCATCCCAGCCCAGATGCCAATATCATCAAAACCGTCGATGCCATCAAGGCGCTGATGCCGGAATTGCGTTCGGCGTTGCCGCCGGCGGTGGATATCGGCATTGCCATGGACCGCAGCCAGTCGATCCGCGCGGCGCTGGGCGATACCGAGACGACATTGTTCATCGCCGTGCTGCTGGTGGTCGGCGTGGTGTTCGTGTTTCTGCGCTCGCCGCGCGCCACACTCATTCCCGGCCTGGCCGTGCCGGTCTCCATCCTGGGCACATTCGGGCCGATGTATCTGCTGGGATTTTCCATCGATAATCTCTCGCTGATGGCACTCACCATCGCGGTTGGGTTCGTGGTGGATGACGCGGTGGTGGTGACCGAGAATACCATGCGGCATATCGAGAACGGTGTGGCGCCGCGCGAGGCGGCATTGCGCGGCAGCGGGGAGGTGAGTTTCACCGTGCTCTCGATGAGCCTTTCGCTGATCGCGGTGTTTTTGCCGATTTTGCTGATGCCTGGCTTGCTCGGCCGTTTGTTTCAGGAGTTTGCCGAAACCCTGTCGATTGCGATTCTCATCTCGCTGGTGGTTTCGCTCACCACCACGCCGATGCTGTGCGGGCTGCTGCTGCGGGCCGGTGAGAGCCATGGGCAAAGCCGTTTCCGCATTATCAACTGGATGGAATCCGGCTTCGAAGCGGCACGCGGGTTTTACGAGCGCTCCTTGCGTTGGGCTCTGGCGCATGCGCGGCTGGTCGGGTTTTCGCTCATCCTCACCATCGTGCTCAATGTCGTGCTGTTCATCATCGTGCCCAAAGGGTTTTTCCCCGAACAGGATACCGGACTGGTGATCGGCAATATCACCGCCGACCAGTCGATCTCCTTCGGCGCGATGAAGACCAAATTGCTGCAATTGCAGACGATCATTCAGGATGATCCGGGGGTCGCCTCGGTGGCTGGGTTTACCGGCGGGCATTCCACCAATAGCGGGTTTTTGTTCATCACGCTGAAGCCTTTGGCGCAGCGCCATATCAGTGCCACAGCCATCGTGGCGCGGCTGCGCAAGCCGCTCGGCAAAATCGCGGGGGCGCAGACGTTTCTGGTGCCGGCGCAGGATCTGCGGGTGGGCGCGCGGCAGAGCAATGCCGAATACCAGTACACGCTGCAGAGCGATAATGCCCAAGATCTCTACACCTGGACGCCGAAAATCGTCGCGGCTTTGCAGAAGGAGAAGACGCTGACGGATGTGAATTCCGATGTGCAGCAAGGTGGGCTGGAGACGGAAATCCAGATCAACCGTGCCCAGGCGGCGCAATATGGCATCACCCCGGACCAGATCGACCAGACGCTCTACGATGCTTTCGGCCAGCGCACGGTCTCGACCATTTACAACGAGCTGAACCAGTATGAGGTCGTGATGGAGTTCGCGCCCAAATACCAGCAGACGCCCAATGATCTGGCGCGTATCTATGTCAGCACCTCGGGCGGCACGGCGAGCGGCACGTCTTCGAGCCAGCTTGCCGCAGGCTCAGTCTCCACCGCAACCGCCGTCAGCGCGTCCACTGCAACCTCCGCCATATCGCTGGATTCGGCGACCAATGCGGCGGTGAATTCCATTGCCGCGAGCGGGCATTCCTCGGGCTCGTCCGGCGCCGCGGTCAGCACCAATAAGGAAACCATGGTGCCGCTTTCGGCCATCGCCAGCATCGGCCTCGGCACCACGCCCATCTCGGTGAACCACCAGAGCGGCTCGGCGGCGGCCACCATCTCGTTCTCGCTGCCGCAAAATGTGGCGCTGAGCGTGGGGGCGGCGGATATTCAAAAAACCATGGCGCAGCTCGATGTGCCGCTGACCATTACGGGCAGTTTCGCGGGCACGGCGGCGGCGTTTCAATCATCGACATCCTCCGAGCCGCTGCTGATCCTGGCTGCCCTCGTTACGGTGTATATCGTGCTCGGCATTCTGTATGAGAGCACCATTCACCCTCTCACCATCATTTCGACCATTCCTTCGGCCGGGTTGGGGGCGACGCTGATCTTGCTGGTGTTGAACACGCCGCTCACCATTATCGCGCTGATCGGGATTATTCTGCTGATCGGCATTGTGAAGAAGAATGCGATTCTGATGATCGATTTTGCTCTGCAATTGGAGCGCGGCGAGAATTTGAGCCCGGAAGAGGCGATTTTCCAGGCGGCATCGTTGCGGTTTCGTCCCATTATGATGACGAGTTTCGCCGCCATTCTCGGTGCGGTGCCGCTGGCCATCGGGCTGGGGCAGGGGGCGAGTTTGAGGCAGCCGCTCGGCCTTACGATTATTGGCGGGCTTGCGGTGAGCCAGGCGCTGACGCTGTATACCACCCCGGTGGTGTATCTGTGGCTGGACCGGCTGGGTGAAAAATTGCGCGGCGGGCAGGACAAAGCAGCCCCCCGCGCCGGCAGTATAGTGGAGGCTCGATGAAGCGGTTTAGAGACTATTCCAAAACTCTACTCTGGCGGCCATCTGCGGCGCTTTTCTGCGCGTCCGGTGCTCACGTACAAGCGTACGCTGCGCGCCGGTTCTCGAAAAACGCCGCAGCTGACTCACCAGAGCGAGTTTTGAAACAGTCTCTTTTTCTCTCCGTTCTGGCCTTGTCCTCCTGCATGGTCGGGCCGGATTACCATAAGCCAAAAATGGATGTGGCGCCCGCTTATAAAACCGCGCCGGGCTGGGTGCGGGCCGCACCCAACGATGCCGCACCCAAGGGCGATTGGTGGACCAGTTTCAACGACCCGCTGCTGAACCAGCTTGAGCCGCAGGTGGCGGTAAATAATGCCACGGTGAAGGCGGATTATTTTGCCTATATGCAGGCCGCGGCGCTGGTGAAGGAGGCGCAAGGCTCGCTCTTTCCCACAATCGGGCTTACCGGCAGCGCCACGCGGGCCAGCGGCAGCAGCAGCGGCAGTTCCACGTCCAGCTCCGGCCAGTTCAGCTCAGGCCCCAGCACCTCCGGCACGTTTGAGGGGCAGGCCAGCTGGGTGCCCGATATTTGGGGTAAAATCCGCCGCCAGGTGCAGGAGAACAGCACCGCCGCCCAGGTGAGTGCCGCCGACCTCGCCAATGCCACGCTGAGCACACAGGCCGCACTCGCCACGGATTATGTCGATCTGCGCACGGCGGATGCCTCTATCGCCCTGTATCAGCAGACGGTTGCGGCCTATCAGCGCAGCCTGCAGATCACGCAAAATCAGGAGGCGGCGGGTACGGCCGCACCTTCGGATGTAATTACCGCCCGCGCCTTGCTGGAAGGTGCGCAATCCTCGCTCATCGCCGCCGGTGCCACGCGGGCGCAGTATGAGCATGCCATTGCCGTGCTCACCGGCCAGCTGCCCGAGAATTTTACCATCCCCGCCGGCGCGCAGATTATGGATGTACCCGTGGCCCCTGCCGGCGTGCCCAGCACTTTGCTGGAGCGCCGGCCGGATATCGCCGGGGCCGAGCGCAATATGGCCGAGCAGAATGCCGCCATCGGCGTGGCGGTGGGGGCGTATTACCCGGACATCACGCTTTCGGCCTTGGGTGGCTATAGCGCGGACCCGATCGGCGGTCTGTTCTCCGTCTCGCATGCTCTGTGGTCGCTGGGGGCGGATGCCTCGGCCACTTTGTTCGAGGGCGGGATTCGCAGTTCGGCCGTCGAGGCGGCCAAATTCGGCTATAACGAGGCCGAGGAAAACTACCGGGCCACGGCGCTGGCGGCGTTCCAGGCGGTCGAGGATGACCTCTCCAACCTGCAGATATACGCCAACCAGGCGCAGGTGCAGGCGCAGGCCGTGGCGGATGCGCAACGCGCGGCGCAGATTTCGCTGAATGAATACCAAGCCGGGACGGTTGCCTACACCAGCGTTGAAACCGCGCAGGTGACCTTGCTGACCGACCAGCAGAACGCGCTCTCGGTGCAGCAGCTGCGTTTGCTGGCCGCCGTGGCTTTGTACCAGGACCTGGGCGGCGGGTTTACGCAGGCCAGCCTGCCGAGTGCCGCACAGCTCCAGGCCGGGCTGCCGTTCGCGCCGTAATGCCTCTAAAGGCGAGGTTGCATGGCCGGACGGCATTCCCACGTTTCCGGCATGATCAACACCGTGTTGTAGGTCAGTAAAACGCTGCTGGCGTTTCCGGCGGGCGCGGCGGTGGAAGCGCTGATGCGCAGCATCGATCCCGGGACCACCGGCATATGCGGATCAAAACCGCTCGCACGGCGGTGGAGGCGCGCCGCTTTGCCGGCTGGTTGGTGGTCTATTCGGGCACGGCCGGCTATGTAGACCGGCCGCCCGCTTACAACCGGCCGCCCGCTTATAAAAAACCAAGAGCCCAGGTTTTTTGTGATCCAAATCCCGTCTGAATCCGTATAGTGAGATTCCAACTGGGTAATGGAGGCGCAACTTGGCCTACTCGCTGCTCTATGTCAGCAAAACCTTGCTTGAGTACCCGGGAGGGGAGGCGGAGGTGGCAAATATCGCCGCGGCCTCCATCAAACGCAACGCGGAACTTGGCGTTACCGGCGCGCTAGTGTCTACCGGTACGTATTTTGCCCAACTGCTGGAGGGGCCACGCGAGGGGGTGGAGGCGCTGATGGAGAGTATAAACGCCGATCCGCGGCATATGCAGCCGCGGATCATCCGTATTGCCCAGGAAGAGCGCCGGTTTCCCGGCTGGGCGCTGGTGTATGCCGGCTATGCCAGCCTTGTGGACCGCCATATTGCGCCGCTGTTCTCATCCCTGCCGCCAGCCGATGCGGCACATCTGGCGCAGCGGGTGATCACCATGATGGAGGGATTTGCCCGCCTGCCATCGGCTTGAGGCTATTCCAAAACGCGTTCTGGCGGCCATCTACGGCGCTTTTCTGCGCTTCCTCCCGCTTTCGCGAGGGCAGGCTTGCTCACGTACGAGCGTACGCTGCGCTCATTGCTCCGCGCGCTTGAACCGGTGGCGCTTGCTCCGCAACTCGAAAAACGCCGCAGCTGACTCACCAGAACGTATTTTGAAACAGCCTCTACGGCCGCCCGCGCGTTTTACTTGCCGCGCTGCGCAAAAGCGCGTATGGATGCGGTACAGCGCTTTTCGTTCTGCCGTTGTTGCGTGCTTCTTCTGCTTTATGCGGTCCGGCCCTCCACACGATTGAAGAGTTTATTGGCTCGCGCGTTGCGAGTTGCTGTTTGTGAGGAGTTGCGATTATGGCAACAGGTACCGTTAAGTGGTTTAACCCGACCAAGGGCTATGGTTTCATTCAGCCGGACGATGGCTCCAAGGATGTGTTCGTACACATCTCCGCCGTCGAGCGCGCCAACCTTGGCTCGCTGAACGAAGGCCAGAAGATTGCCTACGAAGCCAAGCCGGGCCAGCAGGGCAAGGTTTCGGCCGAGAACCTCAAAGCCGCGTAATTCGCGCTTTGATGATAAGAGGGCGGCGCAGTAATGCGCCGCCTTTTTTTGTTGTGCCGGCCGGCCCAGTCTGGCAGCAATTATCCAAAGAGGTCAGTCATGTACAGCAAAACACTCGTCGCCGGCTGGAGCGACATGGATTTCAACGCGCATATGGGCGCCCCCGCCTATCTCGCCAAATGTTTTGACGTGCGGATGATGTATTTTGCCGAGCACGGCTACCCCATGGGCGCGTTTGTCAAACTGCGGCTGGGTCCGGTGGGCATGAAGGATGAGCTTGAATATTTTCGCGAGATCGGCCTGCTGGACGAGATCACCGTGACATTGTCGGTAACTGGCATGTCGGCAGATGGCAGCCGCTGGCGTATTCGCCAGGAGCTGCTGCGCGCCGATGGTAAGCCTTGCGCAAGGGTGACCAGCACCGGCGGGTGGATGGATCTGGCCGCGCGCAAGTTGACGGCGCCGCCGGCGGATCTGCTGGCCGTGTTCAAGAAGTATATGGCGGTGGATGGGTATGACGAGCTGCCGTCCAGCCTCAAAGCATGAAGCATGAAGTATGAAGCGGGGCACTTCTCGGCTATAGCCCGCCCATGACACCTGCCGGACAACTCGCCGCCGCCATCGACCTCCTTGCCGCCATTGAGGCCGATGGGCGCCCGGCCGACGCCATCGCCAATCATTTTTTCCGCACTCGCCGGTTTATCGGCGGGGGGGACCGCCGCGCCGTGAGCACTTTGGTGTGGGGGGTGCTGCGCGCGCGCCGGCATCTGGGCTGGTGGCTGGATTACTGCCATGCGCCGCAGAGCCCGCGCATGCTGCTCTGCCTGCAGGCGTTGTTCATGGGCCAGACGCCCAACAAAATCGCCATGGCGTTCACCTCCGGCCGCTATGGGCCGTCGCCGCTTACGCCGGAAGAGACCGCCGTGCTGGAGCAGCTCTCCACGCGCACGCTCGAACATCCGAATATGCCCGAGCCGGTGAAATTCGAGATACCTGACTGGATTCTGCCCAAACTGCGCTCGCAATTCGGCCCGACTCTGTCCGATGAGATGGCGGCGATGAACGAGACCGCGCCGCTCGACCTGCGCGTAAACCTGCTGAAAGCTACGCGTGAAGAGGCGATTGCGGCTTTGGCGCGCGAGGGGCTGCGGGCCGAGCCGACGACCTACTCGCCCTGGGGGCTGCGGCTGCAGAACCGCCAGTCGATCACCTCCGGCAAGGCGTTTCAGGAGGGGCTGGTCGAAATCCAGGACGAGGGCAGCCAGCTGATTGCGCTGGCCGTGGGCGCCCAGCCCGGTATGCGCGTGGCCGATTACTGCGCCGGCGCCGGCGGTAAGACGCTGGCCATCGCCATGGGCATGGAGAACAAGGGGCATATCGTCGCCTGTGACGTGTCCGAGCCGCGGCTGGAAGGGGCGATAAAACGCCTGCGCCGGGCCGGGGTGCATAATGCCGAGCGCCATCTGCTGGAGCCCGGCGATAAATGGGTGAAACGCCAGTCCGCGCGATTCGACCGCGTGCTGGTGGACGCCCCCTGCACCGGCACCGGCACCTGGCGCCGCAACCCCGATGCCCGCACCCGCCTCACCGAAACCGACCTGGCTGAATTGACAGTGAAACAAGCCGATATTCTCGACCAGGCACAAAAATTAGTGAAGCCGGGCGGAAAACTTATTTACGCCACCTGCTCCTTGCTCAATGATGAGAACGAAGCTCAGCTGGAGGCCTTCTTGTCCCGTACACCGGCGTTTAAGCAGGTACCTTTGGAGGCCCCGGAAGCGCTGGCCGGCGCACTCACCTTGCGGCTAACCCCGAAAGTGCATGGTACGGATGGGTTCTTCGCAGCCGTATTGGCACGCGATCCGTGATCGCCATACGCCGTGCCAGGCTGGCGGATGCACCCGGTATTGCCGCGGTGCATGTTGCAACCTGGCGCAGCGCGTATGCCGATATTCTGCCCGAAGAGGTGCTCACCCGCCTCTCCACTACCCGGCTGGCCCATTATTACGAGCATAGCATCCGCCTGGGCCTGGCCGTGCATGTGGCCGCCACCCACGGGCGCAATGGCGAACCGCCGGTACTCGGCTTCTGCTCCGCCAGCCGCTCGCGCGAGAGCAAGCAGGGCCCCGTTTTGGGTGATGGCGAGATCGAGACCCTGTATATGCTCGACGACTACCAGAACCGCGGCCTGGGCGGGCAGCTGCTGCGCACCTCGGCCAAACATTTGTGGCAGATCGGCTGCCGCTCCGTGTACTGCTGGGTGCTGCGTGAAAACCCCGCGCGCTACTTCTACCAGCGCCTGGGCGGCAAATGCATTGCCGAAGGCACCACCAATGTAGGCGGCGAGACTTTTGCGCAGACCGCCTTCGCCTGGGACCCCATCGAGACGCTGCTCGACGTAAACGCGTAGGAAAAAGGCCAGGGGGCAAAGCCCCTTGGCCTTTTTCTTCGGTTTGCGTTAGTGGAGCGCATGAGCGAGCAAAAAATTCTGATTCTTGATTTTGGTAGCCAGGTTACGCAGCTGATTGCCCGCCGGGTGCGGGAAAGCGGGGTGTATTGTGAGATACTGCCCTTTAATGCTGAGTTGTCCCGTATTCAGGGGTTTGGCGCTAATGGCATCATTCTCTCGGGTGGTCCGGCCAGCGTGGCCGATGAGGGTAGCCCTCGCGCGCCGGATTGGGTTTTTCAGGCCGGCGTGCCGGTACTGGGCATTTGCTATGGGCAGATGACGATGTGCGTGCAGCTTGGCGGCGATGCCAAGGGCGCGGATATTCGGGAATTCGGGGCGGCGTATATCGATGTCATCGATGATTGCGCTTTGTTCGAGGGCGTTTGGCACAAGGGCGCGCGCGAAAAGGTTTGGATGAGCCATGGCGACCATATTTCCGCACCTCCGCCTGGGTTTCGCACCGTTGCCGTGTCCGAGGGTGCGCCCTACGCGCTGATTGCTGATGACGAACGCCGGTTTTATGGCGCGATGTTCCACCCCGAGGTGGTGCACACGCCGCATGGCGCGCAACTGCTGCGCAATTTCACGCATAAGGTCTGCGGCCTGTCGGGCGACTGGACCATGGCGGGTTTCCGGCAGGCCGAGATCGCCAAAATCCGCGCGCAGGTTGGCAAGGGAAAGGTCGTTTGCGGGCTCTCCGGCGGGGTGGATTCCTCCGTGGCGGCGGCACTTATCCATGAGGCAATCGGCGACCAGCTGACCTGTATTTTCGTAGACCACGGGCTGCTGCGCGGCGCCGAGGCGGAAGAGGTGGTGCGGGTGTTCCGGGACCAGTTCAACATCCCGCTCATCCACCGCGATGCGGCGGATCTGTTCCTCGGCGAGCTGGAGGGCATCACTGACCCGGAACAAAAACGCAAAATCATCGGCCGGCTGTTCATTCAGGTATTCGATGAGGAATCGCACAAGCTTGGCGGCGAGGCCGAGTTTTTGGCGCAGGGAACGCTGTACCCGGATGTGATTGAATCCGTGAGCGCCATCGGTGGGCCTTCGGTGACGATTAAATCGCACCACAACGTCGGCGGCCTGCCCGATTACATGAAGCTCAAACTGGTTGAGCCGCTGCGGGAACTTTTTAAGGACGAGGTGCGTGCTCTGGGCCGCGAGCTCGGCCTGCCCGAGACGATTGTCGGCCGGCACCCATTCCCCGGGCCAGGCCTTGCCATCCGTATCCTCGGTGCGGTGTCGCGTGAGTCGGTCGCCATTCTACAAAAGGCCGATGCCATCTACCTCGAAGAGATTCGCGCCGCTGGTTTGTATGATGCGATCTGGCAGGCTTTTGCGGTGCTGCTGCCGGTGAAGAGCGTAGGTGTGATGGGCGATGGGCGGACCTACGACCAGGTGTGCGCGCTGCGGGCTGTTACGAGCACGGATGGGATGACGGCGGAAGTGTACCCGTATGATATTGCATTTTTGACGCGTGTGGCTGGGCGGATTGTGAATGAAGTGCGCGGGATCAACCGCGTGACCTACGATATTACGAGCAAGCCGCCTGGGACGATTGAGTGGGAATGAAAGAACGTCTCACGAGGGGTATCTGGGACCATCGAAAATATCCTTTAAGTCATTGAAATAGTAAGTGAAAACTCGCGGTTTCTATCGCTACTTGTCGGTGATAACCGGATCGTTTTGACGGTATTCGTTTTCTTGTTCGAGCACCTAAATCACGATACCGTCAGGGTCATTCGACCTTTGACGGTGTTTTTTTGGAAGCTAAGCCGCTGCTCGCCGTGCTCGATCGCGGGCTGCTCACGGTTGGCCAAACTGGTCGAGGCGGTCGGCTCCAGCCAGCCAGGCGTCACCCGTGCTGCCGGCCAGCTCATAGACATAGGGCTGGTCCAGTCGGCATCCGGCACGGACCAGCGTCAGCGGACCCTGTCCCTCACCCCGGCCGGCGAGGCCGCGATGGCGCGGACGAAGCTGCTGCTCTGGCCACGGCTCGAAAAAGCCGTGAGGGAAATATGCGACGGCCTATCGGGACCTCTGCTCGACCAGGCCACGGCCATCGAGGCGGCCTTGGCCGCCAAACCGCTCAACGAGCGCGTCGCGAACATCGTACGGAACACGCTCACCATCCGCGAATTCAGCGACGATCTCGCCCGGTGTTCCACGAGATCAACGCGGAATGGATCAACACGATGTTCCGCCTGGAACAGACCGGCCGCGAGGTTTTGGGGCATCCGAGGGAACGGATCATTGATACCGGCGGCACGATCCTGTTCGTCGAAGCGCCTGGTCTTGGGATTGTCGGCACCTGCGCGCTTCAGAAGACCAGCGACAAGAGCTTCGAGCTGACGAAGATGGGTGTGAGGGCCAGCGCACGCTGCCTGAAAGCGGGCGAATTTCTCTTGTCGGCGATGATCGAATGGGCCAAGGCAATGGGCGCGGAGACGCTTTATCTGCTCACCAACAAGCGTTGTGAGGCTGCCGTCCACCTCTATGAAAAACTTGGATTCCAGCACGATTCCGAGATTATGGCGAAATACGGTTCACGATATGCGCGTTGTGACGCCGCCATGAGGGATCGCGACATATAACAACCCAACGGACCGAAAGAAGACTGTCTGCTTTCCGGCGATCATGGGCGAGAAGCCAACATTCTCGGTCTAGCTCACGAGGAGATTCGACAAGAAAGTGAATTCTCATAATTGGGTTGAGCATCACGGCGCGTAGCAGCAGGTCTTTGACTGAGCTTCTCAATTTGCCGGCTTCTGTTTTGACGGGGCCCGGGTTGATGTTAGCATCGCTGATGACCGCGATTTACGACCGCACAACGCCGCCAACCTTGCCATTGAACGCTGAAGGCGGCGAGCTTGCGTCGTTTTCGACCGATGCGGTGCCGCTCGCGCAACGCCTCGACTTTTGGCACAGCGGTGTGCTGCGCCGGCTGGATGTCTCGCCTGGAACCGATGTGACCGTCCCGTTTCGGGCGAGCCTCACGCGCCTGGCCGGGAAAGGTGCTGAAATGCTCGACCATTTCGGCGGTCCGCAGCAGGTGTTACGCAGTGCGGGGCGGTGCCGGGCCGACCAGCGCGATGATATCAGCATCAATTTCAGCGTCATGGCCGGCAACACCCATGTGACGCTTGGCGATACCAAATGGGCTTTGCGTCCAGGCGAGATGATCATCTTGGATTCCAGCCAGCCGGCCGAAATAAAGCGTACGCATCACCGTTCGATCAGCCTTTTTATCCCGCGCGCGCTGGTCAACGCGATATGCCCGGATCCGGCGCGGCTGGCGGGAGGGCTGCTGCGCTCGCAGGGTATCGGCGGTCTACTGCGCTCTCATTTGCAGGCGACGATGCAGCACGCCACGTATTTGCCGGTACCGCAGCGCGCATTGGCGATGGACGTTGCGGTTCAAATGGCGCTTGCCGCACTCGCTACCGGGGTTGCAGCGCCTGCCGATACCGCGGTGATGGATGGAGGGCTGTACCACGCGGCAAAAGCGTATATCGCCCGGGAATGCACCAGTGCCGCACTTGACCCGTTGCATGTGGCGGCACATTTGCAATGTTCGCGCGCGACACTTTACCGGGTTTTTTCGCAAGCTGGGGAGGCGGTGTCTGCTTGTATCTGGGCCAGCCGTGTAGCGCATGCCAGGCGGTTGCTTGCGTCGCACCGGCATCTGCATCTGCAAATCGGAGAGATCGCGTTCCGCAGCGGGTTTTTCGACCATTCCAATTTCAACCGGATGTTCAAACGCGCTTATGGAATGAAGCCCGGTGATTTTCGGGTCGCCAGCCGTCCTTAATTGGCGATGTGAGACGTACGGACTAAATCTTTCATACGGCGTGAGATGCTGAGCCTAACGAGGGGTGGGGGAGGTCATCTACACATTGCTGCCCGTTAACGGCAGCCATGTGTCTGTTTTGCCGGCCCCCATGCCGGAACGGGGCGAAACAACGGTGGTGCGGGGCCGACGGCAGACCGTTGGTTTTGAACTGCTGCATCGCCGCGCGCGGCTGAGTTTTGTCTTTCCCCGTCACCTGAGAACACCAAAGGCGCCGCATTATGTCCGATAGCTTGATCTACCTCTCCAGCGGCGGCGTTTTGACTCCGGAAGGGAGTTCGGTCAGCGGCCTGGTGATTTCCGGCGGCGAGACGCTGCTGGTTGCCTCTGGTGGCACGGCGTCTGGCATCACCGTGCTGTCCGGCGGCGTGCTGGACGTTGCGTCCGGCGGCACCGCCGCCAACATGGCGCTGCTGGCCGGCGGCAGCGTCAGCTCTGGGCCAGGAGCTTCTGTGTCGTACACGACCAACGCCCCTGGCACGGTCGCGATGCAGGCCAGCGCCGGTTACACCGGGACGATTGAATATTACACGGTCACTCAAACCGGCCCTCTGACCATCACGGTGGAGGGCGCCGCGGGCGGGGCCGGTTCTGTCGGAACCGGCGGCGCGGGGGCGGAAGTTACCGGCACGTTCAATCTCACTTCTGGAACGATACTCGAAATTATCACCGGCGGCGCTGGGGAAAATTCCGGTAACATTAATGGCGGTGCCGGTGGTGGCGGTGGCGGCGGCAGTTTTGTTTATGACGGCAACGTTCTTCTGGAAGCTGCCGGCGGCGGCGGCGGCGGCGGCGGAGGCTTGGGCGGCGGCGCCTATGACAATGGCACCGATGCTCCGGCAACAACGGGAGGCTCACCGGGAGTCTTTGAATCTCCTTTCGCGGCCGGCGTAAACGGAAGCGGCGGGCTTGGCGGCTCATACGGCACCAATCCCAGCGGAGACGGCGGGGGCGGGGGTGGCACCGACGGCGCCGGCACCGCCGGAGTGGGATCTTACTCTGGTGGCGGCGGCGCTGAGATAAACCCGTCAACAGGCGGAAACGCCGCCGGCGGGGCCACTGATGGAACCGGCTTCACAACGTCAGGCGGTTATGGCGGCGGCGGCGGCGGCGGCGATGCCGCCGGCGGCGGTGGCGGCGGCTACAGCGGCGGCGGCGGCGGCGGTTATGGCGGCGGCGGCGGCGGCGGGTCGTATGTCGACATGTCTGGTGCCCTTGCCGCCAGCAATGTCACCTCCAGCAGCGGCGTGGTGACGGCCGGTAACGGCCTCGTTCTGCTCTCAGCCGCCGCCTTTCCCTACGGCGCCGTACAGCCCGCCATCTTGCTCACCTCCGGCGGCCTCACCGTCGACGAAGGCACCAGCGCCTCCGGCTTGATCGTGTCCAGCGGTGCGACCCTCACCGTCAGCGCGGGCGACATTGTCTCCGGCATCACGGTCGCCAGCGGCGGGACCTTGATCATCACCAGCGGCGGCCTTGCCTATGGCAGCGTGATTGATGGCGGCACCGAGACGGTGAGCGGCGGCGGCACGGCCTATGCCGATATCGTTGGGAGTGGTGGCACCGTCATCGCGGTCAGCGGTGGCGTGCTGTCGGGTGCGACGATCCTCGCCGGCGGCGCGGCGCTGATATCTGGTGGCACGGCGTCGGGCAGCGTCATCTCCGGCGGCGGCTTTGAGAGCGTTGTTTCCGGCGGCACGGCCTACGGCGAAATCGTCGGGAGCGGCGGCACCGTCATCGCGGCCAGCGGTGGCGCGCTGTCGGGGGCCACGATCCTTGCCGGCGGCACGGAAATCCTGTTGTCCGGCGGCACCGCTTCTGGAAATGTCATCTTGTCCGGTGGCACCGAAATCGTCACCTCCGGCGGCACGGCCTATGCCGATATCGTCGGGAGCGGGGTCACCGTCATCGCCGGCAGCGGCGGTGTGCTGTCGCATACGACGATCCTCGCCGGCGGCACGGTGCTGACCTCGTCCGGCGGCGCTGCCTCTGGCAGTCTCATCTCTGCCGGTGGGGTTGAGACAGTCGCCTCCGGCGGCACAGATATCGGCGGCGCGGTTCTCTCCGGCGGCATGCTTAGCGTCGCCTCCGGCGGCACCGCCTCCGCCACGGCCCTTCTGGCCGGGGGCACTCTCAACGCCGGGTCCGGTGCTTCTGTGTCGTATACGACCAACGCGCCTGGCACGTTCACGACGCTGGCCACCTCAGGTTCTACCGGGACGATCGAATATTACACGGTCACGCAAACCGGCCTGCTGACCATCACCGTAGACGGGGCCGCGGGCGGCGCCGGTGAGTCATATTACGGTGTTGGCTATGCGGGTGGCACGGGGGCGGAAGTTACCGGCACGTTCTACCTGACCTCCGGAACGATACTCGAAATTATCACCGGCGGCGCTGGGGGAAATCTCATTAACGGGTACGCGGGCGGCGGCGGCGGTGGCAGCTTTGTTTACGACGGCGACGTTCTTCTGGAAGCGGCCGGCGGCGGCGGCGGCGGCGGATATTTTGGCGGCGGCGGCGATGCTTTGACAATCACGGGCGGCGCAAGTGGCGATGGAACGGGTGCTGGCACGGGTGGCACGGCCGGGAGCGGCGGGACGGGCGGGACGACCTCTCCTTACGGCAACAATGGCGGGGGTGGGGGCGGGGTATACGGCGCGGGTACGGCCGGTTGGAATGGCTATGGCTATGGCGATTCTGGTGGCGGTGGCGCTGAGATAAACCCGTCGCCAGGCGGAAACGCTGCCGGCGGGGCAACTGATGGAACCTCTTACACAGCGCCAGGCGGTTATGGCGGCGGCGGCGGCGGCGGCAAATTCGGTGGCGGCGGGGGCGGCGGCTATAGCGGTGGTGGCGGCGGAGACGCTGGCGGCGGCGGCGGCGGCGGCGGCTCGTACGTCGACACGTCCGGTACGCTCGCCGCCAGCAATATCGCGTTCACCAGCGGCGTGGTGACGTCCGGCGACGGCCAGTTCACGATTGGGGCCACTCCTCCCTTCGGCGCCATACAGCCGGCCATCCTCCTCACCTCCGGTGGAATCACCATCGATGAAGGCACCAGCGCCTCCGGCTTGATCGTATCCAGCGGCGCCACGCTCACCGTTAATGCCGGTGACAGCGTTTCTAACATCACGGTTCTTTCCGGCGGCACGGCCTTGATCGCGTCCGGCGGCACGGCCAGCGGCACGGTGGTGAATAGCGGCGGCGCGCAGATCGTGAGCAGTGGCAGTACGGAAGTTGTGTATGCCAGTGGCACGGCCACCGGGACAACATTGCTTGCCGGTGGTGTGATCGATGTGGTGTCGGGGGTGCTGGATTTTGCCAGTGGCGGCACGGCGGCGTGGGATTCCAGCGATAATACGCTGACCGTCACTGAAGGCGGGAGCACCTACATGCAAGTGTTAACCGGCGATTATACGGATGATGTTTTTCAGCTCGCACCCGATGCCACCGGTGGCACGGATATTACCTTCTGCTTCTACCCCGGTACGCGCATTGCCACGCCTGGCGGCGAAGTGGCGGTGGAGCTACTACGGGCAGGAGATATGGTCTGCACCGTGAACGGGGTGAAACCCGTGCGTTGGGTTGGCCAGAGCCATGTTGCCACGCGCTTTGCCGACAGGCTGCGTAGCCTGCCGGTGCGCATCATCGCCGGCGCGCTGGGGGAAGGACTGCCCGTGCGGGATCTGCTGCTCTCGCCGGACCATGCCGTGTTTATTGACGGCATACTGGCCCAGGCCGGGGCACTGGTGAATGGTGTGAGCATAATCCGCGAAACCGGTGTGCCGGCGCATTTCACCTACCACCATGTGGAGCTGGCCACGCATGAGCTGCTGCTGGCGGAAGGCGTGCAGGCGGAGAGTTTCGTCGATAACGTGGACCGGATGCATTTCCATAACTGGGATGCGCGCGAGACCCAGGCCACGCCCATCGAGGAAATGTCCTATCCGCGTGCAAAATCGGCACGTCAGCTGCCCGCTTCCCTGTGCCGTAGATTAGCGGCCGCCCGCCAAGCATAAGGGGAAATACGGCAATGAGGATTATCGGCTTTGCGCAATTGGGCCGAATGCCAGAAAGACATTGCCGGCCTGCCTGCCCAGCAACTCTACTTGGCACCCTGGCGATCAAAATGATCTGCAAGGGGAGGGCCTGACATTCCTTGATTCTGCTGCTTCCCGACGCGCCAGTTTGGCAGAGATGCCGCGGCGGCTGGCTTTTAGTCTCCGTCAGCTTTCGTATTGAGTTGCTTGCCATTGCGCAGGGCTGTTCGGGCTTCGCGCGGTGTTGATCTGCCCGCCTAGAATTGGTCCTCCATTAATGTAGTTTTTGGTGAGGAGGGCCGAGTGATGCCGCGGAGAATATACAAACCCGAGGAGATTATAGCGAAGCTGCGCCAGGTTGAGATTTTGACTTCCCAGGGCAAGCCGGCGATTGACGCGATCCGATCGAT